>CANGMW010000252.1 GCA_947454695.1 Comamonadaceae bacterium
ACCTTGAATCACGCAAGCTGATAGCCAATAGATTCAAGCGGGACATGGATTTTTTTGGCTACCAATTTGAAGCTCAGATCTGATTGAACTTCATCAATCACATCAGCAAGCAGAAATTCCAACGCCACCGCCATAGTCGCCCCAGCGCTTGCCCATGGGTAGACGCCTTGGTGCAGTCCACCTGCCCCCCTTTCGCCAAGAAGGAGGGGCGATTGCCGTACGCCGTGAAGTTGGCGGGTGTGGCGCAGGTGGGGATCAGCTTTGAATCAAGGGTTACCCAAAAAGTCGCGCTTGCCAATCTCCACGCCGTTGTGACGCAGGATGGCGTAAGTCATGGTCACGTGGAAATAGAAGTTGGGCATGGCGTGGCCCAACATGAACTGCATGCCTTTGTAATGCGTTTCCTTCTCGCCGCGCTTGATGACGATGGCTTTGTCTTCGGTGCCGTCGATGCTTGCAGCAGGCACGGTCTGAATGAACTCGATCGTCTTGGCAATGCGCGCCTTGAGTTCACCCAAGGTTTTTTCGTTGTCCTCAAACACCGGAGAAGTCACCCCCGAGAGGCGGGCCACCAGTCCCTTGGCGCTGTCGCAAGCAATTTGCACTTGCGTACTCATGGGCAACATGTCGGGTGCGATGCGAAAGTTAGGCAGCACTGATGCATCAATTTTTTTAGCGTCGATATGCGCCTGCGCTTTGTCGAGGATGTTGGACAAATTGCCCAGAATATTGACTAAGCGCGGCACGCTGGCCTGGTACATCGAGATGGTCATGGGGAGTTCCTGAAATGTATGGGTTGAAGCGGTGCATGCTAGCGCGTATGGGCAAGTTGCGCTTGAGTTACGGATATGTAGCGATCCGAACGCTCCCCAACACGCACCTCACCCCATCACCAACCCGCCATCCACCATCAGCATCTGACCGGTCATGAAGCGGCTCCAGTCGCTGGCGAGGAAGAGGACGGGACCGGTTACGTCTTCGGGCGTGGCGATGCGGCGCAGCGGGGTTTGCGCCCTGATGGCGTCTTTCACAGCTTCGGGCGTGTGGCGGCTGGCGTCGGTGGGGTAGACCAGGCCCGGGGCCACGCAGTTGACGCGAATCCCCAAGGGGCCGAGTTCCGCCGCCAAGGTGCGGCTGAAGCCCACCAGCGCCGACTTGGCGGTGGCGTAGTCGTGGTACGGGATGCTGGGGCGCTCGGTCAGGTCGCTGACCAGGTTGATCAAGCTGCCCTGCCCGCGTTGCCGCAGGTGCGGCAGCACGGCCTGGCAGAGGTTGTAGGTGGCGCGCACTGCGCCATCCACCTGCGTATGGTAGTCGGCCCACGTGGTGTCCCAAAACATTTTGCGTTGCTCGGGATCAAAGCGGTAGGGCGCGAAAGCGTTGTTGACCACCACATCGATCTTGCCGGCTTCGCGCAGGACCTGCGCCACCATGGCCTGCACGGCCTCGGGCTGGGTCACATCAGCCGCCACCGCGAAGGCGTCGCCACCCAGCGCCTGGCAGGAGGCCACCACCGCTTCAGCGGCGGCTTGTTGACGCAAGTAGTTCACCACGACCAAGCCGCCTTCGCGAGCAAAGGCCTGCGCGATGGCCGCGCCGATGCCCCGGCTGGCGCCGGTCACGAGGATGACTTTGTCTTTGAAATGCATGGCGATTCCCCGGGTAGCTTCTGGTGTGGTCCCGGCGTTTACTTCGCCGGCAGCAGATCCTGGCTCACCACCTCGCTGACCTTGATGTCATGCTGGATGATGCCCAGGCGCTTGTAGGTGTCAGCCGCTTTTTGCAGCGCGTCCATGTCAAATGCGCCCAAGCCTTTTTTCTGGGTGGTGGGCGAGACGGTGGTGGTGTTGCGCAGCTTGATGACTTCCAGATTCACGGCCGGGTTTTGTCCGTCGATGGCGCGTTTGACGGCCAGCTGTGCGGCTTCCTGCGGGTTGTCCAGCATCCACTGCGCGCTGTCGCGGTAGGCGGCCAGGAATTTTTTCAGCAGGTCTTTTTTCTTCTGGTAGGTCTCTTCACGCACCACGAAGAAGTCGCTGGACACATTGACCGCGTTCTTCACTTCCAGCACGTTCACATCGCCCAGGCCTTTGAGCTTGCCCACCAGCAAGCCGGTGTCGGTGGCAGCGGTGGCGTCCACCTGGCCTTGGATGAGGGGTGCGAAATTCAGCAAACCGGTGACGACGATGGTGACGTCGGACTCGCTCAAACCCGCTTGGTGCAGCAAGATCATGAGGTTGATCTTGGTGCCGCTGGCCAGGCTGTACACACCGATCTTCTTGCCTTTGAGGTCAGCCGCCTTGGTGATGTTCTGCGATTTGAGCGACACCACGTTGAAAATATTTTGCGGGTAAATGTCGTATATAGCGCGCAGCTTCTCGCCTTTGTCCAGCGCGGCAAAGAATGAGCTGGGGTCGGTGAAAGCGACATCGGCCTGGCCGCTGAGCAGGTTGCGGATGGCGTCGCCACCACCTGCGCCCGAGACATAGCCCAGGTCTAGCCCGCGGGCGCGGAAGAAGCCTTTGTCCTCATCCACCAGCAGGTTGGTGAACTCGGTGAGCGGCTTGTTCCAGCCGGCCACCGTGAATTTGTCGAGCTTGGCGTTTTGCGCCAATGCGGAGCTACCCAACAGCAAAGCGCAGGTGAGAGCCGCCAGCGTTTGCGTGGCGCGGCGACGAATCGAAAAAGACATGTTGTTTTCTCCCGTTAAAAAATCAAAGTTAAATCGTATAAGGCTTGAGCAGGCGCCGCTCCAACCGCAGCGCCAATTGGTACATCGCCATGCCCATGGTGGTGATGATGAACAGCGACGCGAACATGAGCGGCGTGTCCATAGAGCCTTGCGCGGCAATGATGATGGCACCCAGCCCTTTGCTGGCGCCAATGAACTCACCCACCACCGCACCCACCAGCGCCAGCACCACGGCCACGCGCAGGCCGGCCAAAATGCCGGGCAGGCCGGCGGGCACTTTCAGGCGCCACAGAGTTTGCCAACGGGTGGCACCCAAAATACGAAAGAGTTCCAGACGCTGTGCGTCCACCTGCTGGATGCTGGTGAGCGTGTTTTCCAGCAATGGGAAAAAGCAAATCAGCGAGGTCATCACCACGATGGGCAGCGTGCCAAACCCAAACCACACAATGAACAGCGGCGCCAGCGCGAGTTTGGGCACCACCTGGCTGGTGACCACATAGGGCATGAGCAAACGGCGCAGCAGTGCGGACTCGCCCATGACGACACCACTCACAAACCCCAGCAGGCAACCACTGAGCAGGCCCAGCAGCAGCTCCTGCGTGGTCTGCCACACATGCGGCCACAAATAGCCGGTGCTGAACCCCTGCCACACGGCGCCGGCAATGACGCTGGGTGCGGGCAACACCAGCGCAGAGATGGGGGCCAGACGGCACACCGCCTCCCAGGCCAGCAGCAGGCCCGTTAGCAAGAGCAGGGCCAACAATGAGCGGGGCTTCATGCGTTCACCTCTGCGTCCATGGCTGCACGCAGTTGGGCACACAAGGCGTTGAAACGCGGACTGAAGCGCTGCGCCTGCTCGCGCGGGTGCGGCAGGTCAATGCGGATGTCGGCCTGAATGCGGCCCTGCGCCATCACCGCCACCCGGTCAGCCAGGTACACCGCCTCGGTGATATCGTGCGTCACAAAAAACACGGTGGTGCGCTGCTCGCGGCACATGGCGCTCAAATCGTTTTGCAACTCCTCGCGGGTGATGGCGTCCAGCGCGGCAAAGGGTTCGTCCATCAGCAGGATGGACGGCGCCAGCATGAGCGCGCGGGCAAT
>CANGMW010000253.1 GCA_947454695.1 Comamonadaceae bacterium
TGCGACAACTCAAGTCTGAAGACGAGGCGCTGGATTATTTGGGCACGCTCACCAAAGCTTCCACCACGGATCCGACTTCGTTTTGAAACCGGAAGTGAGGTATTCGCTTTGCGGGTAGTTCAGCTCAAGAACGCGCTTGGCATCATCGCGCTGCTGCGGCATGCCTAAAGATTCGTAGCATTTGTACAAAATGAACAGGGCGTCTTCCAGCACAGGGGCATCGTTGTAGTCCAACAGCGCCTGTTGCACACGGTTAATGGAAGCCAGGTAGGCGCCACGCGAGTAGTAGTAGCGCGCGACATGAACTTCGTATTGAGCCAATAAATTGACGATATAGCCCATCCGCTGCTTGGCGTCCAAAGCGTAGCGTGAACTGGGGAAACGGATCACCACTTCTTTGAATGAGGCAAAAGATTCTTTGGCAGCCTGCTGGTCACGCTCGGACAGATCCTGGCGAGTGAACCACGAGAAGAGTCCCAAATCCTCGTTGAAGTTAATCACGCCCTTGAAATAGTAGGCGTAGTCCAATACGGGGCTGGCGGGGTGCAATTTAATGAAGCGGTCCAGCGTGGCCAAGGCTTGCGCATTTTGGTCGATCTTGAAGTAGGCGTAGGCTTTTTCCAGTTGCGCTTGCTGCGCCAGCAATGTACCCGCGGCGCGACCTTCGAGTTTGTCAAACAGGCTGATGGCTTTGTCATAGGAGCCGTTGGACAACATCTCTTTGCCATCGGCATAAATTTGCTCCGGCGTCATGCTGGCCGTCTTGTCTAAGGGGGCGCTGGAGCAGCCGCCCATCAGCAATGCCACGGTTGCCAGCGTCAAGGCCAATACAACCGATAATTTGGAACGAAGCATTACGGACGACTTTCTTGAAAAAACTCTCTGAGATTATATCGGCCGAACCCCAGAGCGACGAGCTCGACGACACACCGGACAGCAGCGCCGAGGTCGAATTGCGCGAATGGCACATCCAGGCCCAACAGCACGACATGCGTCTGGATCGCGCATTGGCCGAGCTGGTTCCCGAGTTTTCACGAAGCTATTTGCAGCAGCTCATTCAGGCGGGGGCCGTCACTCGACTAGGTCAGGCGTTGACCAAGGCTTCCAGTACGGTCAAGGCCGGTGAGACCGGCGTGATCGAATTGAGGCCCACCCCCCAAAGCCAAGCTTTCACACCCCAAGCCATGGATTTGTCGGTCGTGTTTGAAGATGAGCACCTGAGGGTGATCCACAAACCCGCAGGTCTGGTTGTGCACCCGGCCCCCGGCAACTGGAGTGGTACTTTGCTCAATGGCTTGTTGGCGCTGGACGCTAAAGCGGCGAACTTGCCGCGCGCGGGCATAGTGCACCGTTTGGACAAGGACACCAGCGGCTTGATGGTGGTGGCCCGTACCCGACAGGCCATGGATGCTTTGGTGCATTTGATCGCGCAACGAAACGTCAGCCGTCAATACCTGGCCATCGTTCACAAGCCCTGGAAGCGCGCCAGTCCTCTGGACATTGACGCGCCCATCGGGCGTGACCCGCGCAACCGGCTGCGCATGGCGGTGGTTGATTTGAGCCACCAAGCGGGTAAAACCGCCAAGACCACGGTCGAACTGTTAGCCGGCAACGAATCCGGCGCCTTCGTTAAATGCACCCTGCATACGGGACGAACCCACCAGATCCGTGTGCACTTAGCCAGCATCGGCCACCCCCTGCTGGCAGACGCTGTCTATGACGGGCCGCCGGCAGCCGGCATGCAACGCCAAGCACTGCATGCGTGGCAATTGGCTTTTACACACCCGATCACGCAAGAAAAGCATGTCTGGCAAGCGGCCTTGCCGCCCGATATGCAAGCCGCATTGAGCGCCTGGGGGCTGGGCTACAATGCGCTTAAGGACCTCCCGCAGTTCTAGTTGTACTTACTGCTCTGGACGTGTCGCCCTGGCGCACTGGAAACCGGATTGTCCACGCCGGTGACCTCAAACGAACTGAGTCACCCTGATTTGCATCTCCTTGATGCGCTTTTCGGAATCGCAAAACCATGAATACGGCGCAAGCCAAGCGTGTCCTAGAGACTGCTTTAATTTGCTCACAGCAACCCCTCCAAGTGCGTGAATTGCGCACCTTGTTCAATGATGAACTGGGCGCCGACACGGTCAAGCAGTTGCTGAGCGATTTGCAACTCGACTGGGCTCAACGCGGTGTTGAACTGGTGTGCGTTGCCACGGGCTGGCGCTTCCAAAGCCGACCGGACATGCGTGACTACTTGGATCGCTTGCACCCGGAAAAACCGCCTCGCTATTCACGTGCGACGCTGGAGACTTTGGCGATCATCGCCTACCGACAACCGGTGACCCGTGGCGATATGGAAGATATACGCGGCGTGACCATCAGCTCCTTGCTGCTCAAGCAGTTAGAGGACCGCGGCTGGGTCGAGGTCATTGGTCACCGCGAGACCGTGGGGCGACCTGCCTTGTACGCCACCACCAAACATTTTTTGGAAGACCTGGGGCTGGAATCTTTGGACCAGCTGCCTTTGATGGAGTCTCCCCATCAAGCCAACGACTTGTTGGCGGCACTTCATGACAGCGGCGACCTTTTGCCTCCTCTTGATGCGACGGACACGCCCGCCGATGCCGCACCACCCGACGACAGTTCGGAACTCTTTGACTCGAGCCCTCAGCAACCATGACCCATCCTAATGATGCCGATCCGATGAACACGACCCCAGAGGTGAGCGGGGCGAGTCCGCAGGCGTCACCCCTTGAGCCGATGCGCTCACCTCAAGGTGAAGCGCTCAACTTGCCTGCTGTAGCCACCCCGCCGGCACTGCAGATGTCTGACGAATCTTCCCTGCCAACCCCCTCGCTCGAACGCCAGCATGCACCTGCATTGGCCCCTTCAGAGCGGACGATGCAAGCCAGTCAGCTCTTTGAAGAAGTGCTCACGGGGGCCTTCGATGCAGAAGACGCACCGCTGGACAGCCCGGCAATCCTCAAGCGTGTTTTGGCGCCCCAAGTGGAAACGCCAAAGCTTCACAAAGTGCTTGCGCAGGCGGGTATGGGCTCGCGTCTGGAGATGGAGCAACTCATCTTGGAAGGGCGTATCTCGGTCAACAATGAGCCTGCGCACATCGGCCAACGCATCCAATTTGGCGATCAGATCAAAGTCAACGGAAAACCCATTCGCTTTCGCATCGATCCGCCGCCGCCGCGTGTGATTGCGTACCACAAGCCCGCGGGGGAGGTGGTCAGCCACGATGACCCGCAAAACCGACCCACCGTGTTCCGCAAATTGCCCCGACTGCCTCAAGGTAAATGGCAGTCAGTCGGGCGGCTCGACCTCAACACCGAAGGCTTACTCCTCTTCACCAGTTCCGGTGAATTGGCCAATAACCTCATGCACCCTCGTTTCGGCCTGGAGCGTGAATACGCAGTGCGTGTGCTGGGGGCCTTGAATAAAGATGAAAAGCAGCGCTTGCTTGAGGGTGTCCAGCTTGAGGACGGCATGGCCCAATTCGGCAGCATCGAAGAGGGGGGCGGTGAAGGCTCGAACTGCTGGTACCGCGTCACCATCTCTGAGGGACGCAACCGTGAGGTGCGACGCATGCTCGAGGCGGTAGGCCATGCGGTCAGCCGCTTGATTCGTATTCGCTACGGCGCTATGGTTTTGCCCCGTGGCCTCAAGCGCGGTGCTTGGATGGAGCTTGACGACAGCGACATCCGGGCGCTGGTTAATGCGGTAGACCGACGAGCAGCCGCGCAAAACAGTATGGGGCCATCCCCTGATGCACA
>CANGMW010000254.1 GCA_947454695.1 Comamonadaceae bacterium
AGCGCGGCTTCGGTGCCGGCATGGCCGCCGCCGACCACAATAACGTCGAATTCTTCTGGGTAAAGCATGGTGTGCAAATCAGCGGCTCATTGGCCGCGCAGGGGAATAGCCCCGATTTTATCCGTGCTCACCCAAAAACGCGACAATCGCCAGATTAACCCTTGCGCCCTCGGCGCCAACCGCTCCATTTTTTATAGCGCCATGGATTGCCGCCCCGCTTGTGCCGCCTGCTGCATCGCCCCGTCCATCTCCAGCCCCATCCCCGGTATGCCGCACGGCAAGCCGGCCGGCGTGCCGTGCGTGCAACTCGACGATGACTTGCGTTGCCGGATATTCGGACAAGCACAAAGGCCCGCGGTGTGCGCGAGCCTGTCACCCAGCCCCGGGATGTGTGGCACCAGCCGCACGCAGGCCCTGCGCTACCTGAGCCAACTCGAAATCGCCACGGCGCCTATGCACAGCGAAACCGCGCGGCTCGTGGTGAAATAAGGGTCGTTCAACACCACAACAAAGACGGAGACACCCATGAACATCCCCTCACTGAAAGAACACGTCAGCGCAGAAGAATGGCAACTGCGCTGTGATCTGGCCGCCTGTTATCGGCTGGTGGCGGCCTATGGCTGGAGCGATCTGGTCTTCACACACGTCACCGCGCGCATCCCGGGTCCGGAGCACCATTTCCTCATCAACCCCTATGGCCTGATGTTCGATGAAATCACCGCCTCAAGCTTGGTCAAGGTGGACCAGGACTGCAACAAGCTCAGCGATTCGCCCTTCCCCGTCAACCCGGCCGGCTTTGTGATTCACAGCGCCATCCATCAGGTGCGCGACGATGCGGGCTGCGTGCTGCACACGCATTCGCGCGCAGGCGTGGCGGTGAGCGCGCAACAAGGCGGTGTGCTGCCCATCAGCCAGCAGTCCACCTTCGTGCTCAGCTCACTGGCTTACCACGAGTACGAAGGCGTGGCCTTGCGCGATGAAGAGAAGCCGCGCCTGCAAGCTGACCTTGGTACGGCCAACTACCTCATGCTGCGCAACCACGGCCTGCTGACCGTGGGCAAGACGATTCCCGATGCATTCCTGCACATGTACACCTTTGAAAACACCTGCCGCATCCAGATTGATGCACAAGCCGGCGGCCCGCTGGTGCATGTCAATCCGAATATTCTCAGCGGCATTGCAGGCGTGATGAAAACCGCCACGGCCGGCATGGGCGCGGCACTGGCCTGGCCAGCCCTGTTGCGCAAACTCGAACGCATGGACCCCAGCTACAAAACCTGATTCAACCAACCCTGTTCTCAAACCCCAAGAAAGCAATTCTCATGAAACTGTATTACTCCCCCGGCGCTTGCTCGCTGGCTGCGCACATTGCGCTCAAAGAAGCCGGCCTGAACTTTGAAGCTGTTGCCGCACCGACCAAAACGCATCAGCTGCCCGACGGTACGGACTACTACACCATCAACCCGCTGGGTTATGTGCCGCTGCTGGAGTTGGACGACGGCATGCGTTTGCGTGAAGGCCCGGCCATCACCCAGTACATCGCGGACCAGGTGCCCGAGAAAAACCTCGCCCCGGCCAACGGCACCCTGGCGCGCTATAAATTGCAGGAGTGGCTGACCTTCATCGGCACCGAGTTGCACAAAGGCTTCGGACCCTTGTTCAATCCCAACATGCCCGCTGAAGTCAAACAAATGGCCAAAGATCGTCTGGTTTCGCGCTTCACCTGGGTCAATGGTGAACTACGCCACAATTTCTTGATGGGCGAGAACTTCACCATCGCCGATGGCTACCTCTTCACCGTCACCAACTGGGCATCGCGTGTCGGCGTGGACCTCTCGGGACTGGAGGCGATCAACGCCTTCATGGCCCGCGTGGCCGCGCGCCCTGCCGTCCAAGCCGCCATGAAAGCCGAGGGCCTGATCAAATGAAAACTTTGTTTGATGCCGTGAAGGTCGGCGACATGGCGCTGGCCAATCGGGTGGTGATGGCGCCGCTCACGCGCAACCGCGCGCCCGGTGCTTTGCCCAACGACCTCATGGTCACCTACTACACGCAGCGCGCCAGTGCCGGTTTGATCATCACTGAAGCCTGCGCCATCAGCCATCAGGCCCAGGGCTATTCGGATGTACCCGGCATCTGGAACGATGCCCAAGTGGCCGGCTGGAAAAAAATCACCGATGCCGTGCATGCTGCCGGCGGCAAGATCGTAGTGCAACTCTGGCATGTGGGTCGCGTCTCGCACACGGACTTGCAGCCCAATGGACAAGCGCCGGTTGCACCATCGGCCATCACCGCCAAAACCCGCACCGTGCTCATTCAAAACGGCGTGCCGGCCTTCGTGCCGACCTCCGAGCCGCGGGCGCTGGGGGCCTCCGAAATCCCCGGCATTGTCGATGACTACAAGCGCGCCGCACGTAACGCCATCGCCGCCGGCTTTGACGGCGTGGAAGTGCATGCGGCTAATGGTTACCTCATCGACCAGTTCTTGCGTTCAGGCTCCAACCACCGCACCGACGCGTATGGCGGAAGCATCGAGAACCGTGCGCGCCTGCTGATGGAAGTCATGCACGCGGTGTGCAACGAAATCGGTGGTGGCCGCACCTCGCTGCGCCTGTCCCCCGTGACGCCGGCCAACGATGCCAGCGACCCGCAGCCCCAGCCCTTGTTTGACCATGTGGTGCGCGCGCTGGCGCCGCTGGGTCTGGCCTATGTGCACATCATCGAAGGCTCCACCGGCGCCGCGCGTGATTTCCAACAAGGCGAGACGGCGTTTGACTATGCAGGCCTCCACGCGGCTTACAAACAAGCAGGTGGCAACGCGGCATGGATGGTGAACAACGGCTACGACACGGCCTTGGCACAACTTGCCGTGAACGAAGGCGCCGACCTGGTGGCGTTTGGTCGCCCCTTCATCAGCAACCCGGATCTGGTACGCCGTTTGCGCGAGGGCCAAGAGCTCAACGCGCTCAACCCCAAAACGCTGTATGGCGGTGGTGTAGAGGGCTACACCGACTACCCTGCGTTGCCCTAAGCGGCGCAAACGCCTCAGTGCGCCGTGTGCTCGTCGGCCGCCCACAACTGGTGGGCATCGACCAGCACACGCGCCACAGATTCCAGTGCATCCCAACGCGCCGCATCGGCGGCCAGTGCGGCCTCCAGCGCAGCACGGCGTGCTTGCAAGGCTTCTGTCAAAGTCAACTCACCCAGGCCATACGCTTTGATGGCCAGTTGGGCCACCTCATCCATCGCCACCTGCACGGCTTGCAGGCGCTGCCAGGCGGCTTGATGCTGCTCGGCCTGCAAGACCACGCGCTGGGCCATCGCCTCCACTTTTTGCCGGGTCAGGTTCAAGCGCTGTTCAGCCGCTTCGGCCAACGCCAAAGTGGCGCGTTGCTCAGCCGCCCGGTAAGCGCCGGTGAGCGGGATCGTCACGTACACGCCCACGATGTTCTCCTGACCGCCACGCTCATTGGCCGTGCGAACGCCCAGCAAGGGGTCAGGGCGACTGTCTAGCTGTGCGCGTTCACTTTGCAAGCGCGCCATACGTGCCTCGGCCTGTGCAAGCTCTACCTCATGGTTGTCGTCCACGATGCGTGCCACCCAAGACGTCGCGGACTGGGTACTCATCAGGCTCAAAGGCGCGCCTGCAATGGCGGGCGGCTCAACCGTCAAGACCAGCCCCGGAAAGCGTTTCATCAACTCATAGGTCTGGACCTGTGCGCGCCCCTGTGCTTGCGCCAGCGCCGCTTGAACCCGGTCGCGTTCCGCCTG
>CANGMW010000255.1 GCA_947454695.1 Comamonadaceae bacterium
GAATAAGACGGAATTTTCAGGATATGAGCCACTCGCAAGAAATTTTTATAACCAGTCTGTACAGGTGCCTTCTCAATGCCATGCAGTAGATCGATCACGTTGGGTAATGTGCGCAGCATTAGAATGGCCACCCATCGAGCGTACAAGCGCTCCCCAGTTTTATCCCGAAACTCATATTGAGTCTTTGGATAGAGATTCGGCAGCAGTAGTTGATGGTCTGAAGTCGCCATACGTTTTATGTTTTCATTCGACAGCCAGAGAGGCCAAGCGTTGGTCCAATGAAAACTGGATTAGCTTAGGTAAAGAGCTTGCTCGCAAAGGCTATCAAGTAGTCTTACCATGGGGTAGTGCAGATGAGAAGTCGGTTAGCACTCTGATCGCCAGCCAGATACCAGAGGCTATCGTACCTGATGCTTTTTCTATTGAGGAGGCGTTTTCTCTGATCAAGGGCGCTGCTTTGACGGTGGGAGTGGATACAGGCTTAACGCATCTCGCAGCAGTATTAAATAAACCTACTGTTGAAATTTATTTCGACTCACCTTTATGGAAGACCGAGTGTTATTGGTCCGGGCAAATACGCAATGTGGGAGATATAAAAAATCCACCAACGGTAGCTGACGTATTGCAAGCAACAACCAATTTACTACCTTAATTTTTAATTCATTGGGACTTAGCGAAGTAAAGTGTTAATCGCAATTAAGTCTTCATCTGTCAAAGCAGCTGCATGTGCCTTGAGCTTAATGGCATTAAGAATGGTGTTGTAGCGAGCTTGTTGCAATAAAGAGCGGGTATTGATGAGTGAATCTAATGCAATTAATACATCAATATTAATTAAGGTGCCCACCTGAAATCCTAGCTTACTTGATTCTAGTGCGGATGCTGACGAGCGTTCAGCAGCTTCATACGCTTTTACGCTAGCTAAGCCACCATAAAAGCCGGTGAATGCTGTGCGAGTGCTTTGGGCGGCAGTACGACGGAAGTTATCGTAGTTGGCTTTAGCAGCATCAACCAAAGCTGCATTTTGACGAATCAAAGAGCTGTTGTATCCACCAGAAACCAAAGGAATAGTCATCTGTAAACCTAGAGTGTTGTTGTACACATTGGTATTGGATGGCGTGTAATTATTTGGCGTGCCATTTGAGGTGTTGTAACCCGAAGTGCCCACTAGATTGATCGTTGGGTAATTCAAAGCTTGAGCGCCACGATAGGTGCTCTCAGCAAGGCTGACAGAAAGTTGTCCAGCTAACACATTAAAGTTTGCTGATTCTGCTTGATTAATCCAATCGTCCAAAGTTTGTCCAGGTGGTAGGTTTGGATTAACGCTATCAGCTATCGGGTAGCCCTTGTCATCCTTAGCTTTGCTATGAGGCGCTTTAAGAACACCTTCAATTTTGGCATCCTTAACAAGAGGCTTTAACGCGCCCACTGGACGTCCTACAATTTGCTCTAATGCTCCGCGTTTTACGATGAGGTCAGCTTGAGCAGCAATTTCTTGGGAATTTGCTAAGTCTAGCGCTGCTTGAGCGGTATTCACGTCCACAATCGTAGCCAAGCCAGCATCAAATTTTGCATGTGCAATCTCGAGCTGCTGCTTAATTAAATCTTTCTTGTTTTTATAAAGCGCTACATTGTCTTGGCTAGTCAATGCATCAAAATAGGCTTGTGATACACGCAAGATTAAATCTTGTTGCGCTGAGAAAAAACGCATATCCGCAAGCTTGGTATTGAGGTCACCTTGTTTAAATAGCTCTAGTGCGGCGATATTAAAAACAGGCTGCGTTAAAGTGACTGTGTAGCTCTTTTGATCAAAGACACGAGAATTCCCGGAGTTATTTGACACCACAGTGCTGCCGGTACCATGCTGGTAGTACCTAGTACCCCCAGGTGTAGCATTCGCTTGTGGCATTAATAGTGAGAATCCTTGCCAGTACAGTTCTTTGCTTGCTTGATAGTTAAAGCGGGCAGCCGATAAGACCGGATCACTAAATGCAGCTTCTTGATAAAGCTGAATTAAATCGTTTAACTGTCCTTTGTTGTCGGCTGCCTTACCATCCATTAAATTCGATGGCGCAGTCACTGCAGGCACTGCAGGTTTAGTTGGCATCGGCGCTATCTGTGGCGGCTGCTCTAGGCCAATCAGAGTCGATGCGCTCATGGGAGTAGGTAAAGCTGGTCTGCTAGCCCCATTTGGGCTTTGTGCAGCAGAATTGAAAGACCACGCGCCAAGACCAAGCCCTTGACTTAGGATCAAACCAAATGCAGTAAGTCTAGAAAGCCTGAAGCGGGTTGGTGTCATGTAATTCGGATACTTTTCGATGTGCCATGCAGTTTAAGGCTAATTTATTCAAAATGCTTATTTAGGTACTATTTTGCCAAATCCCCCGACCCATTCTTATATGCCTATAAAATTTGGCTATGGATCTAATTTTGTTATTTAAAGCAGTCATTTTGGGGGTGGTAGAGGGGTTAACGGAGTTTTTGCCGATCTCTAGCACTGGCCACCTGATTTTGGTGGGGGATTTACTGGATTTTAATGATGATCGTGGAAAGGCTTTTGAGGTCATTATTCAGTTTGGCGCCATTTTGGCTGTTTGCTGGGAGTTTCGCCAAAAACTGCTGAAGGTGGCCACTTCTTTTTTTGGAAGTGCTGAGTCTCGCCGTTTTGTCCTGAACTTGTTGATTGCCTCTATCCCAGCAATGGGTCTAGGTTTCTTATTTGGCAAGCATATAAAAGCCGTGCTGTTTGCGCCAATTCCGGTGGCGACCGCTTTTATCGTGGGCGCATTTATCATTATCTGGGCCGAGCGTCGCCAACAAAATCGAGTGGATGTTTCTAGTCACATTAAGTCTGTCGATGACTTAAGCCCCTTGGATGCATTGAAGGTGGGTTTGGCACAATGCGCCGCTTTGATTCCGGGAACTTCTCGATCTGGGGCGACGATTATTGGCGGCATGTTGTTTGGATTACCCCGCGCCGTTGCAACTGAATTTTCTTTTTTCTTAGCTATACCAGTCATCGGTGGAGCAACTGCGTATGAACTGCTCAAGCTTTGGAAAGCGCCAGTAGCATTTTCTGGAGAATTTGCACTAGCAACGCTTGTTGGTTTTATTGCTGCATTTATTTCAGCGTTTATTTGTGTGCGGTGGCTGATTCATTATGTGGCACACCACAATTTCATTCCATTTGCGTGGTACCGAATAGCCTTTGGTTTGTTGGTATTAATCACTTCCTATAGCGGCTTGATCGCTTGGTCACACTAATAAAGAAACTGGCTTAGGACATCGCCATGGATGCATCAATAGACGCAATTACAAATAATATTCAGCTAGCATTAGCGCCTGTATTTTTATTAACAGCAGTCGCCACCTTGATCAATGCGATTTCGGGGCGCTTGGCTCGATCTGTAGATCGTATGCGGTCGATTCGACATGCTTTAGATGAGGGTTTAGTAAAAGATGCTATCCGCTTAGAGCATATGAACAAAGAGGCAGAAGAAGCTAAAGTTCGTGGGCGCCTTTGTACTGCCGCTATATTTTTTGATGTACTTAGTGGCGTATTTATTTCTTTAACAGTTCTAGAGCTATTTTTCTTTCAGGCGGGCGCTGTACGATCTTTGCAGACAACCTATGTTATTTGGACTTTTGTATTGGGGTTAATCTTTTTTATGACCTCTTTATCGATTGTTCTTGCTGAAGTTGTTTACGCATATCGTTCTGCTGGTTGGAACCATCCCCCCAAAGTTTGAGATTACTTTTCGCAATA
>CANGMW010000256.1 GCA_947454695.1 Comamonadaceae bacterium
ATGTCATCCTGATGGATTTGGCCATGCCGGGCATTGACGGTTGGGAAACCATTCGCCGCATCCAGACCTTGGGCGTGGCGCCGCCGCACATTGCCATCGTCTCGGCCAATGCCTTTGACAAAGGCTTGGACAACGATGTGGGCATTCGGGCCGAGGACTTTGTGCTCAAGCCCGTGCGCCACTCCGAGTTGCTCGATTGGCTGGAGCGCCGCTTGCAACTGCGCTGGCTGAGCAGCCCTGAGGCGCCTCAGGTGGCAATGACGGATGCGCCGCGCACCGCGCCACCATCCAAGGCACAGGCCATCCAACTCAGTGCGCACCATCTGCAGGCTTTGCAGCAGGTGGTGAGCCTGGGCTATTACCGGGGCATCATGAATACGCTGGATGAGATCGAGCAAGACGCCCCGGTGAATGCAGCCTGGATCGCCGAGTTGCGCCAGTTGGCGCGGCAATTCCAGTTTGAAGTCATGAGCCAGCGATTGAGTCAGGTTCCGCATGAAGACACCTAAAACGCCCACCGCCGTGGAACACACCCTGGACCGCGCCAACAACGATGTGGTGCTGATCGTCGACGACGTGCCCGACAACCTCTCTGTCTTGCACGATGCGCTGGACGAGTCCGGCTACACCGTGCTCTTGGCCACCAGCGGTGAAGCCGCATTGCAGCGTGCCGCGCAGGCCCTGCCTGACATCGTGCTGCTGGACGCCATGATGCCCGGCATGGACGGCTTTGAAGTGGCCAAGCAACTCAAGGCCTCGCCGCTGACGGCGCACATTCCCATCATCTTCATGACGGGCCTGACCGAAACGGAATACCTGGTGGCCGCCTTGCAAGCCGGTGGCGTGGACTATGTGACCAAGCCCATCAAGCCCAAAGAAGTGCTGGCGCGCATGGGCGTGCATTTGCAAGGGGCGCGTGAGCGCCGCCAGGCCCGCAATGCGCTGGACGCATTTGGGTATGCCAGCATCACGGTGCGCATCAGCGATGGCCGCTTGATGTGGCAAACCCCGCTGGCGCGCGATCTGCTGCTGCGCTACTGCGCCACCAGCGCACCCCACACCCCCGAGCTGGTCTTGCAGTGGCTGCGCCGCCATGCGCAGGACAGCACACCCAGCACCGAGCCGCCGCGCCTGAATGTGGAGCAGGGCCCCAAGCGACTGACCTTTCGCTTGCACCAGCAAACCGGCGACACGGAAGTGGACGGCGAGTGGCTCATCATCATGCGCGAGACCTCGGACGACAGCGTGATCGAAGCCATTGCCCTGAGCTTCAAGCTCACCGCGCGCGAAGCCGAGGTGCTGTACTGGGTGGTCAAAGGCAAAATCAACCGCGACATTGGCGACATTCTGGGCACCAGCCCCATGACCGTGAAAAAACACCTCGAACATGTTTACGCCAAACTCGGCGTGGAAACCCGCACCGCCGCCGCCGGCATGGTGATGAGCCGCATCCGCCAGTTGCACCCGCAGTTTGAGGGCTGATGTGAGATCGTGGTGGGCGTTCGGGCTCGGTGCGTGCCTGCTGCACAGCGGCTTGTGTGCCACCCCCTTGCCCACCGTGGAAGTGCTGGGCCAGGTGCAGGCCGACCTGGGCAGCAGCGAGGCCGCCAGCGAAGGCGTGGTGGATGGCAGCACCTTGCAGTCACGCCCCCGTTTACGGGCCGGTGATGTGGTGGAGGCCGTGCCCGGTGTGGCGGCTACCCAGCATTCGGGCGATGGCAAAGCCAACCAGTATTTTTTGCGCGGCTTCAACCTGGACCACGGCACCGACCTGGCCTTGACGGTGGATGGCATGCCGGTGAACATGCCCACCCACGCGCATGGGCAAGGCTTTGCCGATCTGAATTTTCTTGTGCCCGAGCTGGTTTCGCAGCTGCGCTATCGCAAAGGCCCTTATGCGGCCGATGCCGGCGACTTTTCTTTGGCGGGCAGCATCGACCTGAATTACCGCGCGCACTTACCCGGCGCGCTGGCCGAACTCACCCTGGGCCCCGACCGTTACCAGCGTGCCCTGCTGGCCGGCTCCCGCTCGGAGGCGGACCAGCATTGGCTGGCCGCACTGGAATTGCAAGGCGATGACGGCCCCTGGGTGGTGGCCGAGGGCTTGCGCAAATTCAACGCCGTGCTGCGCTACACCCAGGGCACAGCGGCGCAGGGTTGGCACCTGAGCGCCATGGCCTATGACAGCCGCTGGACTGCCACCGACCAGGTGCCACAGCGTGCCGTTCAAACGGGTGAGGTCACGCGTTTTGGCAGCATGGACCCCAGCGATGGGGGCCAAAGCCGGCGTCTGAGTTTGTCGGGCCAGTGGCATGCGAATGACTCACACGGCGCGACGCAAATCAGCGCCTACGCCATCGATTCGCAGCTTCAGCTGTGGTCCAACTTCACTTACTTCTTGAACAACCCGGCGCAGGGCGACCAGTTTGAACAGGCCGACAGCCGCCGTGTGTATGGCGCACGTGTCGACCATCAAGTCGCCCACCCTTTGGCGGGCCGCGATGGCGTGTTGAGCATCGGTGCGTCCTGGCGGGGCGACCGCATCAGCCAGTTGGGTCTATACGCCACGCAATCGCGTGTGCGCCTGAGCACGGTGCGCGATGACGCGGTGGACCAGGACCTGGTCGCGCTGTATGCCCAGCAGATGCTGAATTTCAGCGATCGCTGGCGCGGCTATGCCGGCTTGCGCAGCGACGCGCTCAGCTACCGGGTGCAGGGCCAGGACCCGGTATATGGGCCGCTGAACGGGGCGCTCAACAGTGGTCAGGGCCAGACCGGGCTGATCAGTCCCAAAGCCGGTCTGGCTTGGGCTCTGCACCCCGCCCACGAGCTGTACGTCAACACCGGCTCAGGTTTTCACAGCAATGATGTGCGGGGTGCGACGATCCAGGTCGAGCCCGCATCCGGCCAGCCGGCAGCGGGCTCAGGGCCCATGGTCCGCGGCTGGGGCTCGGAGCTGGGCTGGCGCTATGTGCCTGACCCGCAGCTCAGCGTCACCCTGGCCCTGTGGCAGCTGCATCTGGATTCCGAGTTGGTGTTTCAGGGTGACACGGGCAGCACCACCCCCACCCGCGCGAGCCGTCGCCATGGCCTGGAAGGCAGCCTGCGCTGGCAATTCACCAGCCAGTGGTTGCTGGACCTGGACGCCGCCGTGTCGCAGGCCCGCTATGTGGGCGAGGCGGCGGCGGGCGAGGGCAATGCCGTGCCCAATGCCCTGTCTTCCGTGCTGGCAGCGGGTTTGACCTGGCAGCACGGGCCCTGGCGAAGTTCTTTGCGCTGGCGCTATCTGGGGGAGCGCGCGCTGGACAGCACGGACACCGCGCGCGCGCCGGCGGTGAACCTGCTCAACCTGGGGCTACGCTACGCGCCCAGCGCGCGTTGGAGCGGCGGTGTGGACGTGTTCAACCTGACCGATGTGCAAGCCAACGACATCGCCTACCTGTACGCCTCGTGCACCGCGCGGGAGTTGGGCGCCGGCAGCTGTAGCGCCGCAATGAGTGGACTGAGCGGTGTGAGCGGGGTACATGCCCACCCGATGGCGCCGCGCACGGTGCGGCTGAGCTTGCGCCTGCAGTTCTGAAACCCGGCATACGCCATGCGGCGTATTTCCAAAAAAACAGCGCTTACCTACAGTGAACCCATCGCTGAGAAAAGCCCACCTCAGGGTTGACGCAGCGAGATATCAACCTTTCATTCACTGGAGTCGTACAC
>CANGMW010000257.1 GCA_947454695.1 Comamonadaceae bacterium
ATCGCGCGCCAGAATCCGAAGCCGGATG
This sequence comes from Comamonadaceae bacterium, assembly GCA_947454695.1. Taxonomy (GTDB): domain Bacteria; phylum Pseudomonadota; class Gammaproteobacteria; order Burkholderiales; family Burkholderiaceae_C; genus CANGMW01. The sequence continues at coordinate 29 of CANGMW010000257.1, forward strand.
GGCGAGCCCATCGCGCGGCCGTCGTCCTTGACCCACAGGCTGCCGCTGTCAAACGCCATCTGGGCCAGATGCCACTCGGTGTCGCGCTGCGTGATGTGGCCTTGCACCAAAGCGCCCAAATCATCACCCGTGAAGATGGCCTGGGTGGGCTCCCCCATGACTTGCGCTGCGTCGCCCGCCACGGTGACGTTTCCTTGCGAGAGCACCACCACATGGTTGGCGAGTCGCGCGACTTCATCCGGCGCGTGGGTGACGTAGAGCATGGGCAGGCTCAGCTCATCGCGCAGCGTCTCCAGCCAGGGCAGGATGTCTTGCCGGCGCGCGGCGTCAATTGCTGCCAGCGGCTCGTCGAGCAAGAGCAGTTGCGGTTGCGTGGCCAGCGCGCGGGCAATGGCCACCCGTTGCCGTTCGCCACCCGACAAACCCATGGGGCTGCGCGGGAGCAGGTGGCCGATGCCCAGCAGTTCAATGGCCGCGGCCAGCGCTGCGTCGCCTGCGGGCTTGCCCGCACGCCGCACGCCGTAAGCCAGATTGGCCTGCACGCTCAGATGCGGCAAGAGGCTGGCTTCCTGGAACACATAGCCGAGCTCGCGCTGATGCGGCGGCAAAAATACACCTTGTTCGGTGCTTTGCCACCACTGACCATTCACCCGAATGCGCGCGGTGTCCGCGCGCTCCAGGCCCGCCACGCAACGCAAGAGCGTGGTCTTGCCTGAACCCGACGCGCCATAGAGCACGGTGATGCCCTGGCCGGGGACTTGCAGGTCCACATCCAGGTTGAAGCCCGCGCGTGCCAGGCGCACACAAAGCGTGATGGGCAGACTCGACGGCGTGCTCATGCGGTGTTGGCTTTAGCGCGGGGCTGCAGCAGCGACAGGAGCAGCAGCACGACAAACGAGAACACCACCATGCCACCGGCCAGCCAGTGGGCTTGCACATAGTCCATCGCTTCGACGTGGCTGTACAGCTCGGTGGAGATGACCTGCGTTTTGCCGGGAATGTTGCCGCCGATCATGAGCACCACACCAAATTCGCCCACTGTGTGGGCAAAACTCAGCACGGTGGCCATCAAGAGGCCGGGACGCGCCAGCGGCAGCGCCACCGTGAAGAAAGCATCCAGTGGCGAGGCGCGCAGGGTGGCTGCGACCTCCATTGGCCGCGACCCCATGGCCGTAAACGCCTGCTCAATCGGTTGCACGGCAAAGGGCAGTGAAAAAATCACCGAGCCAATCACCAGCCCGCTGAAGGTGAAAGACAGCACCCCCCAACCCAAAGCTTGGGTGAGCTGGCCCAGCGGCCCGAGCGGCCCCATGGCCACCAGCAAATAAAAGCCCAGCACGGAAGGCGGCAGCACCAAAGGCAAAGTCACCAAAGCACTGATGGGAGCACGCCAGCGCGAGCCGGTTTGCGACAACCACCAGGCCAGAGGTGTGGCCAGCACCAACAAGATGACGGTGGTGACGGCGGCCAACTGCAGGGTGAGGCTCACGGCGGTGAGCAGGTGAATGGACGGCAGGGGTGGCATCAGAGTGAAATGCGTTGGGAGGCGTTCAGAGTTCGTAGCCGAAGCTGCGAATGATGGTGCGTGCCTTGTCGCTTCGCAGGTACGCAAGCAGCGCCCGGGCCGCTGCGCTGTCTTGCCCCGGCTTGAGCAGGACAGCGTCTTGGCGCAAAGGGGTGTGCAGCGTTTGTGGCACCCGCCAAAGCGAGCCCTCGCGTAACTGACCGTCTTGCAGGACTTGTGACAGCGCCACGAAGCCGGCCTGCGCATTGCCGGTGGCCACGAACTGGTAGGTCTGCGCGATGTTGTCGCCTTGCACGAGGCGCGGTTGCAAGTCGGCCAACACGCCCAAATTCGTCATGGCTTCCCAGGCCGCTGCGCCGTAAGGGGCCAGGCGCGGGTTGGCAACCGCCAGTCGTTGCAGTTGAGGCGAGCGCAGCAGCGCGCCCTGCGCATCGACCAAGCCGGCTTGGCGGCTCCACAGCGCCAATCGACCGGTGGCATAGGTCATGCGCGTGCCCGCGATCCCTAAGCCTTCTTGTTCGAGTTTGAAAGGTGTTGCGTCATCAGCCGCGAGCAAGACCTGGAAGGGCGCGCCGTTGCGGATCTGCGCGTACAAACTGCCGGTTGAGCCCGGGGACAAGCGGAGCCGGTGGCCGCTGTCCTGTTCAAAAGCCTGGGCCAGTTTTTGGGCCGGGGCGCTGAAGTTGGCCGCAACCGCCACGCTCACATCGGCCGCTTGCACGGCAGTGCAGATCAAGCCAAAGGTCAGCCAACCGAGAATCCAACGCTGCATGTGCTCATCCGTTGTTCTAAAATAGAATAACGAGTATAGCAACGCTATACGTTAAATGAATAGCGCTTTTTTCTTAACTCCAACCCGCCTTGATGTACACCCATGCCCCGTAACCGCCTGGATCTGACCCACGCTCTGGGCCATGATGTTGCTGACAAGCGCGTGGAAATTCTGCGCCGCATTGGCGAGTTGGGGTCGATCTCCGAGGCGGCCCGCGCCAGCGCGGTGAGCTACAAGGCGGCTTGGCAGGCGGTGCAAACTTTGAGCAATCTGGCGGGCACGGCCTTGGTGGACCGGGCGGTGGGCGGTGCAGGCGGCGGCGGGGCGCAACTCACGGCCGCCGGCGAGCAACTGCTCAAGGCCGCGGCCTTGATGGACGCCGCCCGATCAAACGTGTTGTCGCAACTGGCGGGACCGCGTTCGGGTGCCAAGGCGGGAAAAGGTGAACAGGTCGCCACCGCTGCGCTCAGTGCCTTGGGTCTGGCGAGTCTGGGCTTGCGCACCAGCATGCGCAACCACTTGCCATGCCGGGTCGAGGCGATTCATAAGTCGGGCGCCACCGTGCGCGTGGTGCTGGCCTTGGGGCAGGGCAGTGTGCTGACCTCACGCATCACTTTGGAGAGTTGCCAGTTGCTGGGCCTGCGCAAAGGGCTGTCGGTGCTGGCGCTGTGCAAAGCCACCGCCGTTCGCATTGAGCCGCAACTCAGTTCTGCAGCCGGCACGACAGCATCGCTCAACCTCCTGCCCGGTGTGGTGGTGCGCGCTGCCGCGGGTACTCGCGGTGGCGAGGTGTCCTTGCAACTTCAAGCCGACTTGCATCTGGTGGGCTTTGCCCCTTTAGGCACACGTTTGCGCCCGGGGCAGCCGGCCATGGCAGGTGTGGACGAAGCCGCTGTGGTGATTGCGTTGGCGGGTTGAACGCACGAAAAAAAAGCCCGCAGCAGCGGGCTTTTTTGGAAGGGCTAAGCGATCAGAGGTTGTCGGTGAAGCTGCGCAGTTTGTCCGAACGTGAAGGGTGCTTGAGTTTGCGCAAGGCCTTGGCTTCGATCTGACGGATGCGCTCGCGCGTGACGTCAAACTGTTTGCCCACCTCTTCGAGCGTGTGGTCGCTGGTCATTTCGATACCAAAGCGCATGCGCAGCACCTTGGCTTCGCGCGGCGTGAGACTGTCCAAAATGTCTTTGACCACATCGCGCAGACCGGCTTGCATAGCTGCTTCCATCGGCGCGGTGTTGGCGCTGTCTTCGATGAAGTCGCCCAAGTGGCTGTCGTCATCGTCACCAATCGGCGTTTCCATGGAGATCGGCTCTTTGGCGATCTTCATGATCTTG
>CANGMW010000258.1 GCA_947454695.1 Comamonadaceae bacterium
AAGGGAATTAAATTATGAAAATACGAACTACTGATTCATTTTTGACGGCGCAAGACCAATTTGGCCGTCGCTTGGTACAGCGTCTGGGCGAATCAACGTCTACGCTACCCCACGACATTTCAGAACGCCTCCGGGCAGCCCGCGTTCAAGCTGTATCTCAGTTTTCTGCAAGTCAACGCCGGCCTGCCATCTTGGTGCAAGCCAACCAAGGGGCCGCCATTTTGAGCTTCGGCAAAGACGACGGCAGTCTGTGGAGCCGTATTGCAGGCATCTTGCCCATTTTGGTCTTATTGGCCGGACTGGTGGTCATGAACGTTGTGACCAACGAAAACCGGGCCAATGAATTGGCCGAAATCGATTCGGCCATCTTGACCGATGACCTCCCACCTTCGGCCTACACCGATCCAGGCTTTGTCCAATTCCTGCGCGCCCATCTGGACAACCAGGAGTAAGAGGTCGTCGCTATGCGCCTGAACCCGCTTGCTTTTATGAAACAGCCTCGATTTGCGCGCCGAGGTGGTGCATGGTGGGTGGGTGTGATCCAAGGGGTCATTTTGACGTTCGGGTGCTGGGTAGCGATTTTGCCTGCTAACCCCGCTTTCGCCCAAGATAGCCGACCCGTGAGCACCAATCCAACGACGGGCTCTGTGACGAGTGCTCAGGTGGTCAAGCCCTCCTCTGCCGTTTCTGCCCCCGCCTGGAAAGACCTGACACCGGTGCAGCAAGCGGCCTTGGCCCCCTTGTCCAAGCATTGGGGCAGCCTAAATTCGGAGCGTAAGCGCAAGTGGTTGGCCATGTCCCAGAACTTTCAGGCCATGGCGCCTGAAGAGCAAGTCAAATTGCACAGCCGGATGACCGAATGGGTCTCTTTGAGCCAAAAAGAGCGTACTCAGGCACGCTTGAACTTCAATGAAACGCGTCAACTGTCGGCCGAAGAAAAAGCCCAACAGTGGCAGGCCTACCAAGCCTTGAGTCCTGAAGAAAAAAAAGAACTCGCCGCCAAAGCCCCACCCAAACCGACCGGTGTCGCGGTGACTAAACCAGCACAGCACACTAAGTTGGCCGATGTGCCCGTCACCCGTTTGTCGCCTGTACCAGGCTCAAAATTGGCGGTGGCCAAGCAACCCGTTCAGCAAAACACCCTGCTGCCGCGTCCGCCATCTTCTGAAACCTCCGGCGACAAACCCTGACACCGCACGATGCGAGACACCCCGGATACAACTGCCGTAGCCGCCCCATTGCTTACCAGACCTACCCAACAGGCGCCCGGCCTGAGTCGACGGATGGCCTGTTGGTTATATGAAGGCATGCTGCTCTTTGGCGTGACTTTCATCGCCGACTACCTGATCAGCACCTTGTCGCAGACCCGCCACGCACTGGAAAACAGACACTTTCAGCAAGCTTTTCTGTTTTTGGTTCTCGGAATTTACTTCACGTGGTTTTGGTCAAAAGGTCAGACGCTCGCCATGAAAACTTGGCATATCAAGCTGGTAGACGCCCGCGGCCAACCCGTCACGCAAACTCGGGCTTTGCAGCGCTACTTGGCAGTATGGATTTGGCTTTTACCTCCCTTAGCAGCGCTGGCGCTGACCGAACCGTCCCTAGGCACGACGCTCTTGGTAACCTTGGCCTGGGTCACCTTGTGGGCATTGATGAGCTTTTTAAGACCAGACCGGCAGTTTTTACACGATGCGCTGGTTGGCACACGACTGATCACGTTTCACCCCTCTGTCAAAAAATTCTGACAATTGCCGATGACAATCAGCGTATGAACACGCACGACGAAAAACCCAACGTCAACCTGCAGAAATCCAGAAAAGGCTTGAGCCGTATCTGGCATGCCTTCTTTTTTTCGGTGTCAGGCTTCAAAACAGGCTGGACTGAAACCGCTTTTCGGCAAGAGGCCTGGATGGCCATGTTCTTGCTACCCACCGCTTTTTTATTGGGCCAGAGTTGGGTGGAGATTGCCCTGCTGGCGGGCTCGGTGCTGCTGGTGATGATTGTTGAGCTTCTCAACACCGGCATCGAAAAAGCCATCGACCGCATCGGCCCCGAATGGCACGACCTGTCCAAGAATGCCAAAGATTTAGGCAGTGCGGCCGTTTTACTGAGTTTGATTTTGTGCATCGGCATTTGGGCCGGTGCGATCTACCAACGAGTGTTTGCATGACCCCTGCATTTTCTGTCTGTGTGTATTGCGGCTCCCGTCCCGGCGCGAGTCCTGAATTTGCCAAAACCGCCCAAGTGGTTGGCACTTGGATTGGCCAGCATGGTGGGCAGTTGGTGTATGGCGGCGGCAATTCCGGCTTGATGGGCGAAGTGGCCCGCGCCACACTCAAAGCGGGCGGGCGTGTCGTAGGCATCATCCCAAAAGCACTGCTTGAAAAAGAGTGGGCGCTGGATGATTGCACCGAGCTGCACGTCGTGGAGACGATGCACGAGCGCAAACGCATGATGGCCGAACGCGCCGATGCGTTCATTGCGCTGCCCGGTGGCATCGGCACCTTTGAAGAGTTGTTCGAGGTCTGGACTTGGCGTCAACTGGGCTACCACGACAAGCCCGTGGGCTTGCTCAATGCACAGGGCTATTACGATGGTCTGCTGTCCTTTATGGACGCGACCGTGAAGTCCGAGTTCTTAACGGACTGGCAGATGCAATTACTGCAGATCGGCACCGACCCGCGTGCGCTGCTGCAACGCTTGGTCCAGGATGCGGGACTTACACCCGCGCCCCATCTCTCGCAAATTTAAACGACGGGTTTAAATCGCCGAGTCGTCGAGTTCGCCGGTGCGGATGCGCACGACTCTTTCGACCGCGGTGATGAAAATCTTGCCGTCACCGATCTTGCCGGTGTGAGCGGCCTTGACGATGGCGTCCACGCAGCGATCCACGTCAGATGTCTTGACCACCACTTCCACCTTCACCTTGGGCAGAAAATCGACCACGTATTCGGCACCACGGTACAGCTCGGTATGGCCTTTTTGACGACCAAAGCCTTTGACTTCGGTCACAGTCAGTCCGGTCACGCCGCATTCGGCCAAGGCTTCGCGAACCTCTTCGAGTTTGAAGGGCTTGATGATGGCGGTGATCTGTTTCATTCGAAGTGTCCTGTGTATTCAAACCATGAAGACTATTGGTAATAAGTTCAGTCATTATGCTCAAGCTCTAAACTTATTGGTAATAGGATAACGCCAATCTTTACCAAAACTGCGGTGCGTCACACGGATACCCACCGGGGACTGGCGACGTTTGTACTCGTTGATCTTGATGAGTCGCGTGACTTTTTCCACATCGGCGCGGTCAAAGCCCTGGGCGATGATGTCTTCAATGCCCTGGTCGTTCTCCATGTAACGCTCAATGATGGCGTCGAGCACCGCGTACTCGGGCAAGCTGTCCTGGTCTTTCTGATCGGGCCGCAACTCAGCGCTGGGAGGACGGGTGATGATGCGCTCAGGGATCGGGTTCACGCCCGTCCCATGCGAGTCGTGGTCATTGCGCCAGCGCGCCAGCCGGAACACCGTGGTCTTGGCCAAATCTTTGATGACCGCAAATCCGCCCGCCATGTCGCCGTACAAGGTGCAGTAACCCGTGGCCATTTCGGACTTGTTGCCGGTGGTCAG
>CANGMW010000259.1 GCA_947454695.1 Comamonadaceae bacterium
ATAGGTGGGCTTGTCGTTTTGCGCGTCTTTGCCCGCTGTTTTACCAAGGGTGGCGGAGTCGGCGGTGACATCCAAAATATCATCCACCACCTGAAACGCCAAACCGATGGCCGCGCCGAACTGGGACAGCGCCGCTTGCGTGGCGGGTGCTGTGTTGCCACACGCAGCGCCCATGAGCACACTGGCTTGGAGCAAAGCGCCTGTCTTAAGGCGGTGCATTTTTCGCAACTGGGCCTCATCGAGCGTGCGCCCTACACTGGCCAGATCAATGGCCTGACCACCCGCCATGCCGGCACTGCCCGCGGCCAGGGAGAGCAATCGGCACAGCTGCGCTTGCATGCGCTCGGGCACGCTGTCATCAGCCGGTGTCAGCAGCTCAAAGGCCAGGGCTTGCAAAGCGTCACCGGCCAACAGAGCCCCAGCCTCACCAAAACGCACATGCACGGTGGGTTTGCCGCGGCGCAGGACATCGTTGTCCATACAGGGCATGTCATCGTGCACCAAGGAGTAAGCATGGATGAGTTCGGTCGCACACGCCGCGCGCAAGGCCGCATGGGGGTTGCCCGCTACAGATTCGCTGGCGGCCAACACCAGCAGCGGGCGCAATCGTTTGCCGCCATCGAGCACGGCATAGCGCATGGCTTCACCCAAACCCGCCGGCGCATCCACCGCCACCCATTGCGACAAGGCTTGCTCCACCTGGTTCAGGCGCAGTGCCTCCCAGTGGTCCAAGTCAAACATGGGGCTGGCTGGCATGGGCGCAATCGGGCTGGGAACGGAACGCTCTGGGCTCATTGCGCCGACCAGGACTTGAGCGTGCCCTCGTCCAAAATTTGAATCTGGTTTTCGACGGCTTGCAGCTTGTCGCGGCAGAACTTCAGTAAATCGGCACCACGCTGGTAACCCACCAAGAGTTGATCCAAGGGCATGGCGCCCGTCTCCAACTGACCCACCAGTTGTTCAAGCTCCGCCAGGGCTGCCTCGTAGCTCACCGGCGTGTCGGACGTAGAAGTTGTGGAAGCGGGGGAAACGGTGGAAGTGGCCTTGGGCATAGCAAGTCGGTGAAGGACAGCAAAGAGGAGATTTTAGGTCGGCCGGTGGCCTGTCCACAGACCAGAAGGTTAAAAGTGATGACAAAAGCAGTCCACCTTGCAAAAAAAGCAGGCCGCCCCCCTGCGTGAAGGGGCCTGCGGGTACAATGCGCGATTACCTTGCCGGCGAAGCCCCTCAGCTCCGCCGGTCGTTTTTTACCACCGCGCCCAACCGCGCATTCTCCCTGTGGGGAGTCTTTAGGTCAGGTCACCCATGTCTGATTTAAGTCTTCAACTGCAGCCGGCTCTGAGCCAACTACCAGTTTCAAGCTATTTCGATGAAGCGCTGTTTCAGCGTGAGATGGCGCTCATTTTTCAAAAAGGCCCGCGCTATGTGGGCCACAGCCTGAGCGTTCCCAACCTGGGCGATTACCACGCCCTGCCACAAGAAGCGGGCGGCCGCGCGCTGGTGCGCACCGCCTCCGGGGTAGAGCTTGTCTCCAATGTCTGCCGTCATCGCCAGGCCCTCATGCTCAAAGGACGCGGCTCACTCAACAGCACGCAAAGCGGCAGCGCCGCAGGCAACATCGTCTGCCCGCTGCACCGCTGGACCTACTCGGCCCAAGGCGAGCTGCTCGGTGCGCCGCATTTCGCCCACGACCCCTGCCTGAATCTGAACAATTACCCGCTGCGCGAATGGAACGGCCTGCTGTTCGAGGACAACGGCCGCGACATCGCGCAGGACCTGGCCGGCATGGGCCCCCGCAACGAACTCGATTTCAATGGCTTTGTGCTGGACCGGGTGGAACTGCACGAGTGCAACTACAACTGGAAAACCTTCATCGAGGTCTATCTGGAGGACTACCATGTGGGCCCCTTCCACCCCGGCTTGGGCCACTTCGTCACCTGCGATGACCTCAGCTGGGAGTTCAAAGACAACTACTCGGTGCAAAGCGTGGGCGTCTCCAGCGCCTTCAAACAACCCGGCTCGCCGGTGTACCAGCGCTGGCAGGATGCCTTGCTGAAATACCGCAACGGCCAGCTGCCCGAGCGCGGCGCGATCTGGCTCACCTACTACCCGCACATCATGGTGGAGTGGTACCCGCATGTGCTGACGGTGTCCACCCTGCACCCGGTGAGCCCGAACAAGACCCTCAACATGGTGGAGTTTTACTACCCTGAAGAAATCGCCGCCTTTGAGCGCGAATTCGTCGAGTCCCAACAGGCCGCCTACATGGAAACCTGCATCGAAGACGACGAGATCGCCGAGCGCATGGACGCGGGCCGCCACGCCCTCATGCGCCGTGGCGACAACGAGGTCGGTCCCTACCAAAGCCCCATGGAAGACGGCATGCAGCACTTCCACGAGTGGTACCGCAAACAATTGGCGTGAGCGGTCTGACGACTCAGCGCGGTCAAAGGCGCGAGCCGCTGTGAGCGCGTGACGCGACAAGCGACTGCCCTTCACTGCCCCTGCCGACACCCCCCTAAGCCCTTCTCAATTTTCAGCCCCTGCAGACCCCACTGCGACAACGAACACACCACATGCAATCACTCTGGATGGTCTTGGGCGCTTTCTTTTTTGCCACGATGGGTCTGGGCGTGAAAGTGGCGTCAGAGAGTTTCACCACCGCCGAGATCGTGTTCTACCGGGGCGTGGTCGGCATGGTCTTCATGGCCGTGCTGGTGCGCTCACGGGGCACTGCACTGCGCACGCCGGTGCCCGGCATGCACCTGTGGCGCAGCACCGTGGGTGGCACCGCGCTGGTGGCTTGGTTCTATGCCATCGCCCACCTGCCGCTGGCCACCGCCATGACGCTGAATTACATGAGCGGCGTGTGGGTGGCCGCCTTCATCGTTGGAGGCTCGCTGATGATGGGCAAGACCGAACGGCAAGGCCCTTTGCTGGCCACCGTGCTGGCCGGCTTTGCCGGCGTGGTGCTGACCTTACAACCCACCCTCGACCAAAACCAGCTGTTTGCCGGACTGATCGGACTGCTCTCGGGCATGAGCGCCTCGCTGGCCTATATGCAGGTCACTGCCCTGGCCCGCGCGGGCGAACCGATTGAGCGCACCGTGTTTTACTTTGCACTGGGCACCGTGGTGATGGGCGCACTGGGCATGGTCTTCAGCGGCTTCACGCCTTGGGCACAGGTTCAATGGCGCGCAGCGGCCTGGCTCATCCCGATTGGCGTGCTGGCCTCGCTGGGCCAGTGGTGCATGACACGCGCCTACAGCCGTGGCCACACGCTGGTGGTGGCCAGCTTGCAATACTCCGGCATCGTCTTTGCCGCCTTGTACAGCCTGCTGCTCGGGGGCGATCAGATACCGCCCATCGGTTGGGCGGGCATCGCCCTCATCGTGGCCAGCGGCGTGGCCGCCACTTTCCTGCGCGAACGCGCCCTGCCCGACACCCCCGCCGAAGACCATTGAAGGACACCCATGACCTACACCACCCTGATCTCTGCACAGCAACTCCAGACCCTGCAAGCCAGCGGGCAGCCGCTGATGGTGTTTGACTGCAGCTTTGAGCTGATGAAGCCGCAAGAAGGCGATGCGCAATACGCCCAGGGCCATGTGCCCGGCGC
>CANGMW010000260.1 GCA_947454695.1 Comamonadaceae bacterium
AGCAGCGTGCGTTCAGGTGAACTCATGCCCAGACTGGCTTGACGGGCGCTCTCCAGCAATTCGGAGGACACCAGGCCGTCGAGTTTGCCCGGCACCGGGTTGAGGCTGAAGATGGGTCGCTTGCCAGCGAGTTCACTCAAGGGAGAGGGAAACACTTCCACGTAATACGTGGTGGCGCCGGTGCGCTGCGCCACGCCGGGAATGGAAGTGCTTTGCGCGGCATAGCCGGCATGGCGCGCCACGTCGATCAGCCATTCCGTGAGCACCCCGCCGCCCTCGCCACCCAAGGCGCAGATCAGCAGCGAAATCGGTTCGTTCTTGTTCATGAAGTTTGCAGACGTTTCACCAAGGCGCTGCGCACGGTGTGCAGCAGGCGTTCGCGCCAGGAGGGGTTTTGAATGACTTCGGCGCGGTAAAAGCTGGGGCACAGCGTGGCGGCATGGGCGTTTTCGCCGCACAGGCCGCAGCCCACGCAGCCGTCAATCACCACCGCCACCGGGTCGACCTTGAGCGGATCCGGGTTGTCTTTGATGGTCAGGGTGGGGCAGCCCGAGAGGCGGATGCAGGCGTGGTCGCCGTTGCACACGTCTTCGTCTACGCCGTATTTCACCCGCACGACGCGCTTGCCTTTTTTCAGCAAACTGGCGATCCAGGGTTTGATGCGGCGCTGGCGTTCGAGCTGGCACTCGCCTTCGGCCACGATGACTTTCAAGCCCGGCTCCGACGTGGTGAAGGCCTCATTGAGGGTCTTGCGCATTTGCGCGACTTCATAAGTGGTGACGGTGCGCAGCCACTTCACGCCCATGCCGCGCAGCGTGTTCTCGATGTCCTGGTTGGTTTGCACCACGCTGGCGGACTTGTCCAGGGCCTCGTCCTTGGCGCCTTGGCTGGGCGTTGACAAAATATCTTGCGTGCCGGTGGCCGAGGTGTAGCCGTTCTTGAAAATCAAGAGCACGGCATCGTCGCCATTGAAGAGCGCCGACTGCACGCCGGTGAGCAAGCCGTTGTGCCAGAAGCCCCCGTCGCCCATGATGGCCAGGCTGCGTCGCTGCATCATCGGCGAGACGCCCGCGCGGCTGGCCAGGCTCATGCCGTAGCCCAGGATGGAGTGGCCAAACGAGAAGGGCGCAAAGGTGCCAAACGCGTGGCAGCCGATGTCGGCAGCAATGTGCACCGGCCCCACATCCTGCTGCGCCAGCTTGAGCGCGGAGAAGACCGGACGCTCCGGGCAGCCGATGCAAAAGCCCGGCGGGCGCACCGGCAGCGGCTCGTCCAGTTGGCTTGCGGCGGCACTGCGGCGCTCGCGGTTGCCTTGCAGCCAGGCCTGGGCGGAATCGACTGCCGAGCCGGGCAGGTAGCGACCTAAAAAGGCCGACAGCCCGCTGGCCATGGCCTCGGCGGTGTACTCGCCGGTGGCGCTGAGCATGTCTTTGCCGTGCAGTGGCGTTTGGATGTCGCGGCGGCGCAAAAAGGTGGCGATTTCCTGCTCGATGTATTCGGGCGTGCCTTCTTCGACCACCAGCACCGCGCGTTTGCCAGCGGCAAATTCAGCGATCTGCTCGGGCACCAGCGGGAAGGTGACGTTAAGCACCAGCATCGGGATGTCGCACTGGCCAAAGGCATCGGCCGCGCCGAACTGCTGCAGCGCACGCACCAGCGTGTTGTGCAGGCCGCCTTGCACGATGATGCCCAGATCGCTGTGTTTGCCTGCATGCAATTCATTCAGGCCGTGTTCGACGATGTAGCGCCGAGCCGCCGGGATGCGCTCGGCCACTTTGAGTTTTTCGTGGTTGAAGGTGACCGGCGGGTGCGCGAGTTTGTCGTAGTTGAAGCTGGCCGGCTCGCTCATCAGGGCGCGGGTGGAAATAGCCGGCGGCTGGTTGTCCTTGCATTCAAAGCTGCCGCGCACATGGCAGGCCCGGATGCGCAGCTCCAGCAGCGCGGGCATGTTGGAGGCTTCGGACAAGCGAAAGCCGTGTTCCACCATATTGACCATGTGGCCGAGTTCGGGGCGCGGGTCCAGCAAGAGCATGGTGGACTTCATGGCAAACGCGTGGGTGCGCTCCTGAATGACGCTGGCGCCTTCGCCGAAGTCTTCGCCCACCACAATCAGGGCGCCGCCCTTGACGCCAGGGGACGATAAGTTGGACAAGGCATCGGCCGCCACATTGGTGCCGACAATCGATTTCCAGGTGACCGCACCGCGCAGCGGGTAGTGGATCGAGGCACCCAGCATGGCCGCGGCCGACGCTTCGTTGGAGCAGGCCTCGACGTGCACACCCAACTCGTCCATGTAGGACTTGGCCTGCACCATGACGTCCATCAGGTGAGAGACCGGCGCGCCCTGGTAGCCGCCCACATAAGCCACGCCTGACTGCAGCAGGGCTTTGGTGATGGCCAGAATGCCCTCGCCATGGAAGGTGTCGCCCGCGCCCAGGGCGAGGGACTCGATTTCCTTGCTGAATGAAACTTCCAAGCGGTTCTCCAAACAAACGATCAGTTCACTGAATCTCAATCCGGAAGTGTCCGGTGCTTGTGGCTGCAAATCAATTCGGGAATGCCACTAGCACTTATATAAAAAATAGATAGCTGACATCGAATATGTCGATCCCGGTATGGCTGCAAAGGTGGCCCCGTCCGGGTGCGCAGGCGCACTGCCTACAATGGCGGCTTCAGCAGGAAAACCACCATGAGCATCAAAAGCGACAAATGGATCCGCCGCATGGCCGAGCAGCACGGCATGATCGAGCCCTTCGAGCCCGGGCAAGTCCGTCAGGACGCCGCCGGCAACAAAATCGTGAGTTACGGCACCAGCAGCTATGGCTACGACATCCGCTGCGCCCCCGAGTTCAAGGTGTTCACCAACATCTACAGCACGGTGGTGGACCCGAAAAATTTCGACGAAAAAAGCTTTGTGGACATCCACAGCGATGTGTGCGTCATCCCGCCCAACAGCTTTGCGCTGGCCCGCACCATGGAGTACTTCCGCATTCCGCGCAATGTGCTCACCGTGTGCCTGGGCAAGAGCACGTACGCGCGCTGCGGCATCATCGTCAACGTCACGCCTTTCGAACCCGAGTGGGAAGGCTATGTGACGCTGGAGTTCTCCAACACCACGCCCCTGCCTGCCAAGATTTACGCCGGCGAAGGCTGCGCCCAGGTGTTGTTCTTTGAGAGCGACCCCGACGATGTGTGCGAAACCAGCTACAAGGACCGTGGCGGCAAATACCAGGGTCAGCGTGGCGTGACTTTGCCGAAGACCTGAGTCACCTTGGTTTTTTCGCTCCGGCGGCGGCTGGGCTCTGGCCAGGGCTCAGCGCCTCATGATGTGCTAAGCGCATGAAATTGGCGCTCAGCCCCAGCCACACCCGGATCTCTCTGGTGAATTGGCGGTTAGCTTTTCTCTGAATCGGCTTGTTTCGCTCTTCGAGAGCATTGCGGGCCGAAGGCCTGCACGGCGTGTTTGGGGGTGTGCCGGGTGACGATTTGTGCGTACCCGCACCATGAGGAACCCGGCATACCCCCAAGCGCGCCTCATCCTCTGTGGCGTGGAATGGACCCCAAAACGACCTGTCACCTCAAAATGCGACAATAGAGGGCAATGGCAACCTCCTTCTC
>CANGMW010000261.1 GCA_947454695.1 Comamonadaceae bacterium
ACCAAGCGCGCGGCGTCGAAGTCGGGCGAGGGCTCGGGGATGCACATCAGCCCACGCAGTCGCAAACGCGGCAGCGCCGTGATGGCTTGGGCCAGAGCCAAGGCCTCCTGCGGCGTGACGCCCGATTTATTAAGCCCGCCGTCCACATTGACCTGAATGCAGACCTGCAAGGGCGGTAAATCGGCGGGGCGTTGCTCGCTCAAGCGCTGCGCAATCTTCAAACGGTCCACGGTGTGCACCCAATCAAAGTGCTCGGCCACCAATCGGGTTTTGTTGCTTTGGATGGGGCCAATGCAGTGCCAAACAATTGGTAACCCTTTGAGCGTGGCGATTTTTTCGACCGCTTCCTGAATGTAGTTTTCCCCGAAATCGACTTGTCCGGCGGCGTATGCCTGGGCCACTTTTTCGGGGGCACTGGTCTTGGACACGGCCAGAAGTTTGACGTGCGACGGGTCCCGCCCGGCGGCCCGGCAAGCGGCTTGGATGCGATCGTGCACAGACTGCAATTGGTGGGCGATTGTGGTCATAATGAACCGTAAGCGTACCAAACCATTGAGGAAGCTGTGGACATCACTCAATTGCTGGCGTTCAGCGTCAAGAACAAGGCCTCCGACTTGCATTTGTCAGCGGGCCTGCCGCCCATGATTCGGGTGCATGGCGATGTGCGTCGCATCAATGTCGATCCGCTGGACCACAAAACGGTTCATGCCATGGTCTACGACATCATGAACGACGCGCAGCGCAAACACTTTGAAGAGTTTTTAGAGCTCGACTTCTCGTTTGAAATCGATGGTTTGGCCCGCTTTCGTGTCAATGCGTTCAACCACAACCGGGGTGCGGGCGCCGTTTTCCGGACCATCCCCAGCAAAATTTTGACGCTGGAGCAGCTCAATGCGCCCAAGATTTTTTCTGATCTGGCTTTGTTGCCCCGCGGCCTGGTGCTCGTGACCGGCCCCACGGGTTCGGGCAAATCCACCACGCTGGCGGCGATGGTCAATTACCTGAACGAAACCGAGTTCGGCCACATCCTGACCGTTGAAGACCCGATTGAGTTTGTGCACGAGCCCAAGAAGTGCCTGATCAACCAGCGCGAGGTCGGGCCGCACA
This sequence comes from Comamonadaceae bacterium, assembly GCA_947454695.1. Classification (GTDB taxonomy): domain Bacteria; phylum Pseudomonadota; class Gammaproteobacteria; order Burkholderiales; family Burkholderiaceae_C; genus CANGMW01. Next base: position 1,108 of record CANGMW010000261.1, read on the forward strand.
CCATGAGTTTTGCCGCCGCCCTGAAGTCCGCCTTGCGCGAGGATCCGGACGCCATTTTGGTGGGCGAGATGCGCGACCTCGAAACCATCCGTCTGGCCATGACGGCGGCAGAAACGGGCCACCTGGTGTTTGGCACCTTGCACACGTCCAGCGCTGCCAAGACGATTGACCGGATCATCGATGTCTTTCCCGCCGAAGAAAAAGAAATGGTGCGCGCCATGTTGTCGGAGTCCTTGCAAGCGGTGATTTCGCAAACGCTGTGCAAAACCAAGGACGGGCAAGGCCGGGTTGCTGCGCATGAAATCATGCTGGGTACCCCGGCGATTCGCAACCTGATCCGCGAAGCCAAAGTCGCGCAGATGTACTCGAGCATTCAGACCGGCAATAACGTGGGCATGCAAACGCTGGATCAAAACTTGTCTGAGCTGGTCAAACGCAACATCATCAGCGCCAGCGAGGCGCGCAGCAAAGCCAAGATTCCTGAAAATTTCCCCGGGCACTGATGGCCTTGGAAATCGCAGCTACGACCACATGGAGGTGCTCTGATGGAGCGGGATCAAGCCACTAAATTTATCAACGATTTGCTCAAGCTGATGATCAGCCGCAACGGCAGCGATCTTTTCATCACCAGCGAGTTTCCGCCCGCCATCAAGGTCGATGGCAAGGTGACCAAGGTGTCGCCGCAACCCCTGACCTCGGTCCACACCTTGGCGCTCACTCGCTCGATCATGAACGACAAGCAAGTCGCAGAATTTGAGCGAACCAAGGAATGCAACTTCGCCATCTCACCGGCCAACATCGGTCGCTTCCGCGTCAACGCCTTCATCCAGCAAGGCAAGGTCGGCATGGTCTTGCGCGTCATCCCCGCCACCTTGCCCACGCTGGAGGGCCTGGGCATGCCGCCCGTGCTCAAAGACGTGGCCATGGCACGGCGCGGCTTGTGCATTCTGGTGGGGGCGACGGGCTCTGGCAAATCCACCACGCTGGCGGCCCTGGTGGACTGGCGCAATGAAAACGCGTTTGACCACATCATCACGATCGAAGATCCGGTGGAGTTTGTTCACGCCCATAAAAATTGTGTGATCACCCAGCGCGAGATCGGGCTGGACACCGACAACTGGGCAGTGGCACTCAAAAATACGCTGCGCCAAGCCCCCGATGTGATTTTGATGGGCGAGATCCGGGACCGTGAAACCATGGACCACGCCATCTCGTTTTCTGAAACCGGTCACCTGTGCCTGGCCACTTTGCACGCCAACAGTGCCAACCAGGCGCTGGACCGGATCATCAACTTCTTCCCGGAAGAAAGGCGCAGCCAGCTGCTGATGGATTTGTCGCTCAACTTGCGGGCCATGGTGTCGCAGCGGCTCATCCCGCACCAGGACGGCCGGGGTCGCATCGCGGCGGTGGAAGTCATGCTCAATTCGCCGCTGATCTCCGACTTGATCTTCAAAGGTGAGGTGTCTGAGATCAAAGAGATCATGAAGAAGAGCCGCAATATCGGTATGCAAACCTTTGACCAAGCGCTGTTTGATCTTTACGAGAGTAAGTTCATCTCGTACGAAGATGCGCTGCGGCATGCAGACTCGCTCAACGACTTGCGCTTGCAGATCAAGCTCAACAGCCAGCGTGGCCGCGCCACGGACTTGAGCGCAGGCACGGAAAACTTCAGCATCGTCTGAGCGCCAAAGGGGGCTGTGCGAACCCGGCTGCACGCAGTCGGGCGAGTGCGTATATATTCAGCGCTTCGGGTTTGCGCCACTGGGGCGGCAAGCCACTGAACTTCACGCACCACACGGAGACAACCATGGCAGGCACCAACCCCAAAACATACGAATCCACCCCTTCGCGCAAAGTGGCCTTTTTAGGCTTGGGCGTGATGGGCTACCCCATGGCTGGGCATCTTGCCTTGGCGGGTCATCAAGTCACGGTCTACAACCGCACAGCCGCTAAGGCTCAAGCCTGGTGTGATGAGTACGCTAAAACTGCGGCACCGCGCGCCGCGGCCACCCCGGCGCTGGCGGTCAAAGACGCGGACATCGTGTTTGCGTGTGTGGGCAATGACGATGATTTGCGCGGCATCACTTTAGGCCAAGACGGCGCCTTTGCCGGCATGAAGCCGGGCGCAATTTTTGTGGACCACACGACTGCATCAGCCAACGTTGCACGCGAACTCTACGCACAAGCGCAGCAACTGGGTTTGCAGTTTGTGGATGCGCCCGTGTCGGGCGGCCAAGCCGGCGCTCAAAACGGACTCCTGACCGTGATGTGCGGCGGCGAGTCAGCCCCCTTTGACGCCGCTCGCCCTGTGGCAATGGCCTTCTCTCGCGCATTCACCCTGATGGGCGCCAGCGGTGCGGGCCAGCTCACCAAGATGGTCAACCAGATTTGCATCGCCGGCCTGGTGCAAGGCCTGAGCGAAGCCATCGCCTTTGGCCAGAAC
>CANGMW010000262.1 GCA_947454695.1 Comamonadaceae bacterium
AAGCCCTTGAACCGCCAGGTGCTGCTGCACGGCCACTGCCACCAAAAAGCGTTTGCCGCCGTCACGCCGGTGATGCAGGTGCTCTCGCTCATTCCGGGCTGTAAGCCCGAACTCATCGAGAGCAGCTGCTGCGGCATGGCCGGCAGCTTTGGCTATGAGGCTGAGCACTATGAGGTGTCGATGCAAATGGCCGAGCTGCAGCTCTTGCCGGCGGTGCGTCAACAACCGGACGCGATTGTCGTGGCCGACGGCACGAGTTGCCGGCACCAGATTCACGATGGCGCGCAGCGCGAGGCGGTGCATGTGGCCCGTCTTTTACGCCAGCAACTACCGGGCACTTGAATCAGGGGCTGCGTGTTCCTACACGCCCGCTCGCATGGTTTAATGATAAAAATAATCAAGCCAATGCGCTGTGACTGAACGCCATGTCAGCTAGGGATTCCATTAAATTGCTGGTGCCGAATTTGCCCCAGGGGCATGAACTCATGCCCCGCCTGCTGCAGATGGATGCGCGTCGGGTGTACACCAACTTCGGGCCCTTGGTGCAAGAGTTCGAAGCCGCATTGGGTCAAGCACTTCAATCTCAAAGCCCGGCCGCCACAGGGCAGCCGTCGACTGTTCATTGCGTCACCCTGAGTTCGGGCACCGCAGCGCTGGAATTGACCTTGATGGCGATGAACTTGCCACAGGGCAGCCAAGTGCTGCTGCCGTCTTACACCTTTGCCGCCACGGCGCTGGCGGTGCTGCGCTGTGGCCTCGTCCCCGTCTTCAGCGATGTGGACGAGTTCACCTGGCAGCTCACACCTGCCATCGCGCGCGACGCTGTATCTCGGATGGACTTCAGCCTGGTCTTGCCTGTGGCCACCTTCGCGTGCCCGTTCGAAGGACAAGTCTGGGACCGTTTCAGTGACGAGACCGGCGTGCCGGTACTCATTGACGCTGCCGCCGGATTCGGCAACCAAACGGTAGGACTCAAAACGCCGGTGTGCTTCAGCCTGCATGCCACCAAACCATTCGGGGTAGGAGAGGGCGGCTTCATGGCCAGCGCCAACGGCGATCTGGTCGCTCAGGTTCGACGCTTGAGCAACTTTGGATTTGAAAAAGGCCAAGTGGTGCGTCTTGGCATCAACGCCAAATTGTCCGAATACGCGGCAGCCATTGGCCTCGTTCAGCTGGACCGGTGGGCGGGCTTGCAAACACAACGCCGCGTGCGCTGGCAACGCTTTTCAAGTGAATTGACGAAAGTGCCGGACCTTGCCTTGCAGGCGGGCTTTGGCCTGAATGACATCCCTTCCAATGTGGTGGTGCGACATGTTCGCGCTGAACAGCTGCGTTTGCAGTGCGCGGCAGCAGGCATTGAAACCCGGTCTTGGTATTGCCCGCCATTGCACCAACAGGCGGCGTTCAGAGAAATGCCGGTCCTGGCCTATCTTGAACAACAAAAGTTGTCTCAGTCAGAACACCTTGGGCAATTCACCATCGGTCTGCCTTGGCATGATGACTTGACCGATGGCGATATCACCAGCATAAGCACGCAACTGCAAGCCGTGTGCCAATCACCAAGAACTGTCCGATCATGAAAGTCGTCATCCTCAACTGGTCAGAAGCGGAAAACAACCCGTTTGAGTTTTCCAGTAAAAACTACACCGAATTGCTCGAGCAGGGCGGGCGCGAAGTGGTGATGCTGGAACTCACCGATAAATCCTGGCGCGAGCAGTTGCTCGCTCTCAAAGCCGAAGGCGTCGAGTTTGTTCTCTCATTTCAGGGGCTGGGAACTAACCACTATGCCAATGGCATAAATTTCTGGGATGTCATCAAGTTGCCCATTGTGTGTTTGCACGGCGACCATCCCGCTCATTGGCCCAAAAATCAGAATCTGGACAGTCGGTATTGTTTGCATCTGTATGCCAACGCTGAATGGGCACAGTATGCAAACCAACACTTTCATAAAAAATTTGCCGCCAGCGTAGGTGCCCGTTCCCTGTTTCCACCGGAGCCCCCAGAAGACGCGCCACAGGGCGATTTTTTTGTGATGGCCAAAAACATCAAGGCCCCTGAAATTTTCGAACATCACTGGAAAACCGATCACCCGGCCCATGTTTCTAAAGCCATGCTCGGTGCGGCAGCCGTATTGCGCGACGCACTTCGTACCAGCGCGCAGTATGTTCGCGTTCACGAACTGATTGATGACTATGTGGAGTCTGAGAATCTTGAGTTCATGAAGGCCAAAATCAATCCGGTTTTTTCTCATAGCGCGCACAGTCAACTTGATTTTTATGTGCGCAACTTCAATGCTGTGAGGGCTTTGGAAGAGCTGCACGATGTGCCACTGAATGTCTACGGCAAAGGTTGGGACAAACTCAATACCCCCCGTTCTTCTAAGCACACCTTTCATCCAGGGAAAAGCACTGAAGACAGCCGCGCGCTCTACAACTCCCGCTTCGGCTTGGTTGATATCAGTCCCGCGCAAGGGCTTCATGACCGTGCCAAGCGTGCAATGTCGAATAGAAGTTCATTTGCATGCAATGCAGCGATGGACTTTCAGTATGAGCCCCATCGATTTCCGAGCATTTTTTTCAAGTTGCAATCAGGCAGTTTGCGTCAAATAGCCGAGGTCATCATGGCTGACCCTGCGTCGCATCGAGCGGCATGTGCTGAATTTGCAGCGCTCTACCAGACCTTGCATAAGCCACAAGACTTCTTGACCCGTGTTGAAAACTTTGCACGCGCTTTGGTGTCCGAGTAAGTGGCGGCGAATACTTGCGCAAATGCAGTCATGAAGAAAATACTGATTCTTGGGGGGTCGAAATTTCAGGTGCCACTCATCGCCTTGGCCAAGTCCCGGGGATGCCAAGTGATCACCTGTGACAACCTGCCCAGCAATCCGGGCCATGCTTTGGCCGATGCCTATTTTGAGGTCAGCACCACGGATTTACCGGGCGTGTTGGACTTGGCGCAGCAAGAAAGGATTGAGGCGATTGCGACGTTTGCATCTGACCCTTCTACGCGCGCGGTAGGTTTTGTTTGCGACGCGCTGGGGCTGCCCGGTCCTTCTTTTGCCGCTGTTCAAACCATGACCGAAAAGCATCTGTTTCGGGCTGCTGTGCAAAATTTGGGTCTTCCGACCCCGCAGCACTTCACTTTCAAGCCTGAAGACTTTGCCCATGCATCACTGCCCTTGCAAAGTGATTGGATGATCAAGCCAGTGGATTCCTCGGGCAGCAAAGGCGTGAGCCGCTTGCCAAGGGGCTTCACGCCGCAAGACTTGCAAGCTTGCCTGAACAAAGCACTGGGCTATTCAGTGCTTGGGCAGTGCATTGCTGAAGAGTGGCTGCAAGGCCAGCAATTGCACGGTGATGGTTTCATGCAAGATGGTCGTTTGGTCAATCATTACCTGGGGCGCCAGTCTTTTTGCACACGGCATGGCGGCTTTGGTATTTGGAGAACCGACTGGCCCTCGCTTCAGCCGAAGTCTGTCCAGCGTGACTTAGCGCATCAAGTTGAACTGATTGCCCATCACTGCGGTTACCGTGACGGCGCCATGA
>CANGMW010000263.1 GCA_947454695.1 Comamonadaceae bacterium
GGCCCTATGCCGGCGGCGCGCAAAGCCTTGGCCAAAGCGGGCATGACCATCGACCAGATCGACCTCTTTGAAGTGAATGAGGCCTTCGCCGCCGTGGTCATGCGCTTCATGAAAGAGATGAAGGTGCCGCATGAAAAGGTCAACGTCAACGGTGGCGCCATCGCCATGGGCCACCCGCTGGGGGCCACCGGCGCCATGATTTTGAACACGCTGGTGGATGAGTTGCACCGCCGCCAGTTGCGTTACGGCCTGGCCACCCTGTGCGTGGGCGGGGGCATGGGCATTGCCACCATCGTCGAGCGCCTCTGAAGCCGCTGCTTCTTTCTTCTTTCGGACCCACCATGAAAACCATTCGCTACGACCTGCAAGACGGTATCTCCACGCTCACCTTTGACGAGCCCGACTCGCCCGTGAACACCATGTGCCTGCAATGGCAGCACGACCTGAGTGAGGCGGTGGCGCAAGTGCTCCAAGACCAAGCGCAACTGCGCGGCCTGATCCTCGCTTCAGCCAAGACCACGTTCTTTGCCGGGGCTGACCTCAAAGGCGTGATGCGCCTCAAGCCCGAAGATGCTCCGACCGTCTTTGCCGAGATCGAGTTGGTGAAGAAAAATTTCCGCACGCTGGAAACCTTGGGCATCCCAGTGGTGAGCTGCATCAATGGTGCCGCGCTGGGCGGCGGCTGGGAAGTGGCGCTGGTGGGTCACCACCGCATTGCGGTGGACAACCCGAAGATCCAGTTGGGCCTGCCCGAAGTGACACTGGGCCTGTTGCCCGGCGCCAGTGGCGTGACCAAGATGACGCGACACCTGGGCCTGATGGGCGCACAGCCCTACCTGCTGGAGGGCAAATTGTTCGGCCCCCGCGAAGCCTTAGACATGGGCCTCGTGCATGAGCTGGTCAAGAGCGACGATCAACTCCGTCCACAAGCGCTGGCTTGGATCGCGGCCAACCCGCAGGCGTCCCACGCCTGGGATGCCAAGGACTACAAAATTCCCGGGGGTACGCCCGCCAACCCCAAAATCGCGTCCATGCTGTCGGTGGCGCCCGCCGTGCTCAAGCAAAAAACGCGCGGCCTGTACCCCGCCCCAGAAGCCATCATGGCCTGCATGGTCGAAGGCGCGCAGGTGGACATCCCCACCGCGCTGCGCATCGAGAGCCGTTATCTGGTGAGCCTCATGACGCGCCCCAACGCGCAGTCCATGATCAACACCTTCTTCTTCAACATGAACGCCATCAAGTCGGGGCAATCGCGCCCGGCAGGCGTGCCGCGCTACAAGCCCGCCAAGGTGGGCTTGCTGGGCGCGGGCATGATGGGTGCCGGCATTGCTTACGCACAGGCCAGCCGCGGCATCGCCACCGTGCTCAAGGATGTGAGCCAGGACAAAGCCGACGCCGGCAAGGCCTACAGCACCAAGCTGACCCAGCCACGTGTGGACAAAGGCCGCATGAGCCCCCACGACCAGAGCGATCTGCTTGCGCGCATCCACGCCACCGACAAAGCGCAAGACCTGCAAGGCTGTGACTTGATCATCGAAGCGGTGTTTGAAAACCGCGAGCTCAAAGCGCAGGTGACAAAAGAGGCTGAGCCCATGCTCGCCGCCGGCGGCTTTTTTGCCTCCAACACCTCCACCCTGCCCATCAGCGGCCTGGCCCGCGCGAGCGCGCATGCGGACAAATTTGTCGGCATCCATTTCTTCAGCCCGGTGGACAAGATGAAGCTGGTGGAGATCATCCGCGGCCAGGACACCGACGACGAAACGGTGGCACGCGCTTACGACTATGTGCAAGCGCTGGGCAAACTGCCCATCGTGGTGAATGACTCCCGCGGCTTTTTCACCAGCCGTGTCTTTGGCACTTTTGTCATGGAAGGTGCTGCCATGTTGGGTGAAGGCATCCCCGCTGCCGCGATTGAAAATGCCGGCATGCAGTGCGGCATGCCGGTAGGCCCGTTGGCGGTGCTGGACGAAACTTCGCTTTCACTCAGCGTGCATGTGATGGAGCAGACTCGTGCCGACTTGGCGCTGGAGGGCAAGACCTTCGCGCCCACACCTGGTGAACAACTGGTCGAGCGCCTGGTCAAGGAGCTCAAACGACCGGGCCGTGCGGCCGGCGGCGGCTTCTACGAATACCCGAGCGACAAGGGCGCAAAGAAATTCCTCTGGCCCGAACTCAAAGCCCTGTTCGAGAAGCCGCAGGTGGCTTGGGACATCGAGGACTTGAAAGACCGCTTGCTGTACCGCCAAGCCATTGAAACCGCTCGCTGTCTGCACGAGAACGTGCTCACCAGCGTGCACGAGGCCAACATCGGCTCGATTTTCGGCATCGGTTTTCCAGCGTGGACCGGCGGGGCTTTGCAATTCATTTACAGCATGGGCGTGGACACCTTTGCCACGCGAGCACAGGTGCTGGCCGAGCGCTTTGGCAAAGGGTTTGAGTTGAGCGAGGAAGTGCAACACACGCTGCTGAGCCACCAGCCGGTTTACTGAAGGCCCGGGGCCGGTGGGCTGCCTGACCAGCAGCCCGCTCAAACGCGATAATCCATGCATGCAGCCTGACCAGCCTCCCCTTCAATCGCCCCGCTCGCCGCGCGACCTGTTCATCTCCTTCACCCTGCTGGCCCTGCAAGGCTTTGGCGGTGTGCTGGCCGTGGCGCAGCGCGAATTGGTCGAGCGCAAGCGCTGGATGACCAACGAAGAGTTTGTCGAGGAATGGGCCGTGGCGCAAATCATGCCCGGGCCCAACATCATTAACCTGTGCATCATGCTGGGCGGGCGCTATTTCGGTTTGCGCGGTGCCCTGGCCTCACTGGCAGGCATGCTCACCGCACCTCTGCTGATTTTGCTGCTGCTGGCCCTCGTCTATGCCCAATACGCCCACCACCCCGGCGTGATCGGAGCCTTGCGTGGCATGGGGGCGGTGGCCGCCGGCTTGATCATCGCCACCGGACTCAAGCTCTTTCCTGCGCTCAAGAAAAACCCCATGGGCATGGGCATGTGCATCGCGCTGGCCGTGCTGTGCTTTATCGCGGTGGCCCTGCTGCACTGGCCTTTGGCCTATGTGCTGCTGGGCTTGGGCAGCGTGGCCTGCACACTCAGCTTTCGAAGGCTTGCCCGATGACGCTGGCGCTGCACCTGAGCTGGAGCGACTGGCTTGCCATGTTCGTTCACTTCATGTCCCTGTCCTTGTTGGCTGTGGGTGGGGCCATCACCACCGCGCCGGACATGCATCGGTTTTTGGTGGACAAGCAGGCCTGGTTGACCGACGGGCAGTTCACCGCCTCCATAGCCATGGCCCAAGCCGCCCCTGGCCCCAATGTGCTTTTCATTGCTTTGTTGGGCTGGAATGTGGGTCTCAATGACGGCGGCATCGGCATGGCTTTTGTGGGCGTGTTGGTGTCCATGGCAGGCATCATGTTGCCCAGCTCCACACTCACTTATCTGGCGTCCCGTTGGGGCCATGAGAACCGCGAGCTGCGGGCGGTGCGTGCTTTCAAGTTCGGCATGGCGCCGATTGTGATTGCCA
>CANGMW010000264.1 GCA_947454695.1 Comamonadaceae bacterium
CGCCGTCCTGCATCACCAAGCCAAAGGCAAAGGCTGCTTTCAAGAAATTGCCCTGAGTGAGGCTGCGGCCTGGCTGGCGTTACCGCGCGCTTGGGGTCTGACCAAAACCTCCGGCGCCGTAGGCGGCGCCCACGCGGGGTACCGCGTCTACCGGTGCAAGGACGGTCGTGTCGCCGTGGCCGCTTTAGAGCCACACTTTGCGAGCGCCTTGTGTGCTGTCGCGGGCATTGCGGCAAAAGGCGTCAAAACCATGATGTTGCCGTCGACCCACCAAGCATTGGCCACTTGGTTCGGTTCGCAATCTCGCAAAGTGCTGGACCAACTGGCTAAGCAGCACGATATTCCCATGCACACCCTAGCGCTTGTCTAGTGCCATAGGTCGACGCTGGACACCCTGCCGGCTGTTGGCCACCCGTACTTAGCGAGGCTTTCGGCTGGGCCGAGGCGAAAGACGAATGGCCGGTCGACCGCTCGCTGGCAGGTCGCCACGCACGCCGCCTTTGACCCCCTGGCGTTTCGCAGAAGCTTCACCGGTCTCCCGCGGTGGCAATCCGGTGTGCTGGGTCAACAAACGACCTTTGGCAGGCTGGGCGCTCGCCGGCGTGCTGTTCTTGCGACGTGCACTGACATAAGTTCCGTCAGTCAGCGGCTGGAAGGTCGGGATCAGGTGGTGTTTGCCATTGCCGATCAAATCCGCACGGCCCATGGCTTTGAGCGCCTCGCGTAAAAGCGGCCAATGGTTGGGGTCGTGGTAGCGCAAAAACGCTTTGTGCAGACGGCGCCGGCGCTCGCCGCGCACGATGTCCACGCTCTCGCTGGCGTGGCTGATCTTGCGCAGCGGGTTTTTTCCCGAGTGGTACATGGCCGTGGCGGTAGCCATGGGGCTGGGGTAGAAGGTTTGTACCTGGTCCGCGCGAAAGCCGTTTTTCTTCAGCCAGACGGCCAGGTGCATCATGTCTTCGTCACTGGTACCCGGGTGGGCCGCGATGAAGTAGGGAATCAAGTACTGCTTCTTGCCGACTTCGGCGCTGAACTTGTCAAACATTTGTTTGAAGCGGTCATAGGTGCCAATGCCCGGCTTCATCATTTTGGTCAGCGGCCCCTGCTCGGTGTGCTCAGGGGCAATTTTCAAGTAGCCGCCGACGTGGTGCTGCACCAGCTCTTTCACATACTCAGGAGATTTCACGGCCAGGTCATAGCGTAGACCCGAGCCGATGAGAATCTTTTTGATGCCCTTGAGCGTTCGGGCACGTCGGTACATGTGGATAAGCGCCGAATGGTCGGTGTTCAGGTTCGGGCAAATGCCGGGGAACACACAGCTGGGTTTGCGGCAAGCAGCTTCAATCTCGGGTGACTTGCAGCCGATGCGGTACATGTTGGCCGTCGGACCTCCCAAGTCCGAGATCACGCCCGTGAAGCCTTTAACCTTGTCACGGATTTCCTCCACCTCGCGAATGACGGAATCTTCCGAGCGGCTTTGGATGATGCGTCCTTCGTGTTCGGTGATGGAGCAAAACGTGCAGCCGCCAAAACAGCCGCGCATGATGTTGACCGAGAAACGGATCATCTCCCACGCAGGGATTTTGGTTGCGCCATCGTGACCGCCCTGCTCGTCCGCATAAGCCGGATGGGGGCTGCGCGCATAGGGCAAATCAAACACCAAATCCATCTCGGCGGTGGTCAGTGGAATGGGTGGTGGGTTGATCCACACATCACGCGCTGTGGCGCCCTCACCGTGCGCCTGCACCAACGCGCGGGCGTTGCCGGGGTTAGTTTCCAGGTGCAGCACCCGGTTGGCATGGGCGTACAGCACCGGATCGGCTTTGACCTGCTCGAAGCTGGGCAAACGGATCACCGAGCGCTCGCGCGGGGGCACCTTGAAGCTGCCTTTGCCGTACAAGGCCGGATTGGGCTGGAAGGTCAAAGGCTGGGCGACCGGGGCCGCCAAAGCCGCGTCCGGCATCGGGGTGCCATCGGCTTTAGCGCACGTCGCATCCTGCGCTTGCGCCTGTTGCGAGGTGGTCATGTAGGGGTTGATGTGCGCCTCGACATGCCCCGGTTGATCAACCTGCGTGGAGTCGATCTCAAACCAGCCTTGGCCGGATTCGTCGTCATTGCGGCGCACAAACGCGGTGCCGCGCACATCAGTGATGTGATGCACCGGCTCTTTGGCCGCCAGCCGGTGGGCAATCTCCACAATCGCGCGCTCGGCATTGCCGTACAAGAGCAGATCGCTTTTCGCATCCACCACAATGGAGCGGCGCACCTTGTCGGACCAGTAGTCGTAATGGGCAATCCGCCGCAATGACCCCTCAATACCGCCCAGCACAATCGGCACATCGTTGTAGGCTTCTCGGCAACGCTGGCTGTAAACGATCGCAGCACGGTCCGGTCGCTTGCCGCCCACGTCGCCCGGGGTGTAGGCGTCATCCGTGCGGATTTTCCTGTCCGCGGTGTAGCGGTTGATCATCGAATCCATATTGCCGGCGGTCACACCCCAAAACAGATTGGGTTTGCCCAAAGCCCGAAAGGGCTCAGCGCTTTGCCAGTCAGGTTGCGCGATGATCCCGACCCTGAAACCTTGCGCCTCCAGCATGCGCCCGATCACCGCCATGCCAAAGCTGGGGTGATCGACGTAGGCGTCGCCGGTGACCAAGACGATGTCGCAACTGTCCCAGCCCAGCTTATCCATCTCGGCACGGCTCATCGGCAGGAAGGGTGCCGTGCCAAAGCGGGCCGCCCAGTACTTGCGATAACTGTTCAGCGGCTTGGCCACCCGGGGAAAGAAGGAAACGTCGAGTTCTGTGGTCATAGGGTTTTCTATCAGGCGCAAGTGTAAGGTTTCGCCAATCCCTGCGCTGAAGCGCGTGTTTAGGGCGCTCATGCCTTGCCCTTCATAAGCCCACGCCCGCCCCGCTTTGGCCCTTAAAATGACCAAATCGGCATTTGTCCCTTTTGCCAAATTTCATCCTTCGACTGGAGCCCATGCGTCGTTCGCGCCTTTTTTTGTTTGCTCTCCTGAGTTTGGCCCTCGCGGGCGGAACTGCGGAACAAGCACAGGCGCAAAAAGACCAGCGCAACCTGGCCATCAGCGCGGTGATCGACAACACCGTCTCTGAAAAAAAGGTGGCCCTCGTTATCGGGAACAGTGCCTATGTGAAGGGGCCTTTGAAAAACCCGGTCAACGACGCCGCAGACATTGCCAACAAATTGCGGGCCTTGGGTTTTGACGTGGTGGAACGCAACAACCTCAAGACAGCCCAGATCGGCCGCACCTTGCGCGAGTTTCGCGCCAAGCTCACCAACGGCGCGGTCGCCTTGTTTTTTTATGCGGGTCACGGCCTGCAAATCAAAGGCGACAATTTCCTGCCAGCCGTCGATGCGGACATCGAAGGCGAAGAAGATGTCCCCAACCAAAGTATTGCGGTGCGGCAAGTGCTGGAATTAATGGAAGACGCCAAGACCCGGCTCAACCTGGCCTTTCTGGACGCCTGCCGCAACA
>CANGMW010000265.1 GCA_947454695.1 Comamonadaceae bacterium
TCTATCGATCGGTCACTGGTGGAGAGGGCTGGATTCGAACCAGCGTACTCGTAAGAGGGCAGATTTACAGTCTGCTGCCATTAACCACTCGGCCACCTCTCCATTAGGTGAACCTCAGATTATGCCATGGAAATCAGGGACTTGGCCAGCCTCATCGCCTCACCAGACGACCGGCAACTGACCGGACCGGGCCAAAAATGCATTGGCCTGCTCAAAATGCCCGCACCCGATGAACGGTGCCGGGGGCCGTAAAGCAGACAAAGGCGAGGGGTGATTGGCCTGCAACACCAGACAGGGCTGCGCACGCGCTCCTTGCAAACGCGAGGCGAAGCGCTGGGCATGCACACCCCACAAAAGAAAAACTACGGGACCCCCTTTTGCATACACAGCGTCAATTATCTCAGTAGTTAGCGCTTCCCAACCTTTGCCAGCATGGCTGTTTGGCTCGCCCTCTTCGACCGTCAAACAGGTGTTGATCAGGAGCACCCCTTGCCGGGCCCAATCGACCAAAGAGCCATCGTCAGGCAGAGGCGGCGGGCTTGCCGCACCCTGGCGAGCCTGCTGCTGTCTGGCCAGTTCTTTGAAAATGTTGCGCAAAGACGGCGGCAGCCGTGTGCCGCTGCTCACGGAAAACGCCAAGCCCTGCGCTTGGCCCGGCCCGTGGTAGGGGTCTTGGCCCACGATCACTACGCGCACTGAATGTAAGGAAGTCAGATTCAGGGCGAGCAAGGGCGTTGCCGGGTAGATAGTGGCCCCTGCGGCAAGCCGGGACTGCACAAAGGTCGCGAGTTGGCGGCCGGCTTCACTGGCCCAAAAACGGGTCAGCAGGGGTTGCCAATCCGGGGCGACTGGCCAATCTTGCGGCGCCCAATGCAGAAGCCGGGGGGGCGAATTTTCTGGCGATGCAGGGCTGAAAAGCACCTGTTGCAGGCTGTCTTGGCGCGTCATGGCAGTCTAAAGTCAGCCCCCAAAAGCGTGCGCCAACGCCGCTCAGGCAAACAAGTCGGCGAGCGCCAAACCCGGATCCTTGGCGCGCATAAAGGCCTCGCCCACCAGAAAAGCGTGCACGCCGGCTTCGCGCATGCGGGCCACATCCTCTTTGGCGCTGATGCCGCTCTCCGTCACCAAGAGGCGATCCGCAGGCAGCTGCGCACGCAAATCCAACGTGGTTTGCAAAGACACCTCGAAGGTACGCAAATTGCGGTTGTTGATCCCCACCAGCGGTGTTTTAAGTTTGAGCGCGCGGGCCAGCTCGGCGCCATCGTGCACTTCCACCAGCACGGCCATGTCCAAACTGTTCGCAATCGCTTCCATGTCGGCCATTTGCGCATCACCCAGGCAAGCGGCGATCAGCAAGACCGCGTCCGCCCCCATGGCCCGAGACTCGTAGATTTGGTAGGCATCCACCATGAAGTCCTTGCGCAGCACCGGCAGATGGCACGAGGCGCGCGCCTGCTTGAGGAAATCCGGTTCGCCCTGAAAAAACTGCCGGTCGGTCAAGACCGACAAACAGGCCGCGCCATGCTCGGCATAACTTTGCGCAATGTCAGCGGGAATGAAATCTTCGCGCAGTACGCCTTTGGACGGGCTGGCTTTTTTGACCTCAGCAATCACCGCTGCAGCGCCGGCCTGAATCTTGGTGCGCATCGCCGCCACAAAATCGCGCGTCAGCACACGCGACTCGGCGTCCGCTCGCATGGCACTCAAAGATTTGCGCTGGATTGACGCTTGGATTTCTTCGCGTTTGACGGCGACGATTTTGTTCAGGATGTCGGACATGGGTTCTCTTTAAGCGTTCAGGTGGCCAGGCGATGCGACAACTCGGCGAGTTGTGCCACACGGGTCTTGGCAGCGCCACTGGCCACCGCGGCGCGTGCCAATTCAATGCCTTGGGCGATGGTGTCCGCCACATTGGCGGCATACAGCGCCACTCCGGCGTTGAGGATGACGATATCACGCGGCGCGCCCGGCACGTTATCGAGCACGCTCATGAGCATGGCGCGCGATTGCTCCGGGGTTTCGACGCGCAAAGAACGGTTGCTGACCATGGTCATGCCAAAGTCCTCGGGGTGAATTTCATACTCGGTCACCTCACCGTATTTGAGCTCGCCCACCAAGGTGGTGGCACCCAGGCTGACTTCGTCCATGCCGTCCTGGCCATAGACCACCAGGGCATGCTCCGCCCCCAGACGCTGCAAGGCGCGCACCTGTATACCCACGAGGTCGGCGTGGAACACCCCCATCAGAATATTGGGCGCGCCGGCGGGGTTGGTCAGTGGCCCCAGGATGTTGAAAATGGTTTTGATGCCGAGCTCGCGGCGGATCGGCGCCACGTTCTTCATCGCCGGGTGGTGGTTGGGGGCAAACATAAAGCCCACCCCGAGTTGCGCCACGCACTGCGCGATGGCTTTCGGCGAGAGGTTGATGTTGATGCCCAAGGCCTCCATCACATCGGCGCTGCCGCTCTTGCTGCTCACACTGCGCCCGCCATGCTTGCTGACCTTGGCACCCGCGGCGGCTGCCACAAACATAGCGCAGGTTGAAATATTGAAGGTGTGCGAGCCGTCGCCACCGGTGCCCACGATGTCCACCAAGTGCATTTTGTCGGCCACCTCCACCTTGGTGGAAAACTCGCGCATCACCTTGGCGGCGGCGGTGATTTCACCAATGGTTTCTTTCTTCACGCGCAGGCCCGCGATGAAGGCCGCCATCATCACCGGCGACATCTCACCGCTCATGATGAGCCGCATGATGTGCAGCATCTCGTCATGAAAAATTTCACGGTGCTCGATGACGCGCTGCAAGGCCTGCTGCGGGGTGATTTTGTATTTATCGTTCATGGGCGTGCTCCTGCCGTGGTCTCAACCACGGTTCTGCAAAAAGTTGTTCAGCATGGCATGGCCATGTTCGGTGAGGATGGATTCGGGGTGGAACTGCACACCTTCAATGGCCAGAGTTTTGTGCCGCACGCCCATGATCTCGCCGTCATCGGTCCAGGCGGTGACTTCAAGTTCGGCCGGACAGGTGGCCCGCTCGATGGCCAGTGAGTGGTAACGGTTGACGGTGAAATGTTCCGGCAAATTGGCAAAGACACCGCTTTGCGTGGTGTGGATGACACTGGTCTTGCCGTGCATGAGCGCTTGCGCGCGCACGATCTTGCCGCCAAAAGCCGCGCCAATACTTTGGTGGCCCAGGCACACGCCCAGAATCGGCAGACGCCCGGCAAAGTGGCGAATGGCTGCGACTGAAATGCCCGCCTCGGCCGGCGAACAAGGCCCGGGGGACACCACCAGCCGGTCGATCTCGCCGGCCACGAGCTTGGCCTCGATTTGCGCGACCGTGATGTCATCGTTGCGATGAACCTGCACTTGCGCGCCAAGTTCACCAAAGTACTGCACCAGATTGAAGGTGAAGGAATCGTAGTTGTCGATCATCAACA
>CANGMW010000266.1 GCA_947454695.1 Comamonadaceae bacterium
GCCCACATGGCGGCCGCGCACAGGTTCAGCGCAAAGCCGGCCCAAGTGACCAGACCGTTGCCGGCGCTGCCGTCAAAGAAATTCATTACAAAGCAGCCGATGCCCAGCGCGGCCAGCACCAGCCCGCCTTGGAGCGGGCGGCTCATGCCTTCGCGCAGCAGGAAAAAACCAAACAGCGCGGTAAAGAACACATGCGTCTGCATCAGCACCGACGCGAGCGCCGCGCTCATACCCACCTGGAGCGCGCTGAACAAAAAGCCGAACTGCCCCAAGCCCTGGAACACACCGTACAGCACCACCCAGTGCCAACGCAGCGCGGGCGCGCGGATGAAAAACACCAGCGGCAGCACCGCAAAGCTGTAGCGCAGGGCGCCGAGCTGAAACGGCGTGAAGTCGTGCAAAGCAAACTTCATGGCCACAAAGTTCATGCCCCACATCACGATCACCCCCAGCGCTGCGGCGTAGTCGCGGCGGGTGAAAGCGGCTTGGCTCATGGGTGCGCCAAGAGCGGCTGCAGGTAGCGGCCGGTGTGGCTGCCCGGGTGCGCTGCAATGGTTTCGGGCGTGCCGGCCACCAGCACGGTGCCGCCGCCCGCACCGCCTTCGGGGCCCATGTCGATGAGCCAGTCGGCGGTTTTGATGACGTCCAGGTTGTGCTCGATCACCACAATCGTGTTGCCCGCATCGCGCAGTTGGTGCAGGACCTTGAGCAAGAGGGCGATGTCGGCAAAGTGCAAGCCGGTGGTGGGTTCGTCCAGAATGTAAAGCGTGCGGCCGGTGTCGCGTTTGGACAGCTCCAGCGCCAGCTTCACGCGCTGCGCCTCGCCGCCCGACAGCGTGGTGGCCGACTGGCCGATCTTGATGTAGGACAGGCCCACGTCGAGCAGCGTTTGCAGCTTGCGCGCAATCGCCGGCACGGCGCTTAAGAACTGGTGCGCAGCCTCCACCGTCAGATCCAGAATTTGCGCGATGTTCTTGCCCTTGTAGAGCACCTCCAGCGTCTCGCGGTTGTAGCGCGCGCCGTGGCACACATCACAAGGCACGTACACGTCGGGCAGAAAGTGCATTTCCACCTTGACCATGCCATCGCCCTGACACGCCTCGCAGCGCCCGCCCGCCACATTGAAGGAAAAGCGCCCGGGCCCGTAGCCGCGTTCACGCGCCATCGGCACCTCGGCCATCAAATCGCGGATGGCGGTGAACAGGCCGGTGTAGGTGGCCGGGTTGGAGCGCGGGGTGCGCCCGATCGGTGACTGGTCCACATTGATGACCTTGTCGAAATGCTCCATGCCCTCGATGTCCTCAACGGGCGCGGGCTCGTCATGGGCGCGGTAGATGTGTCGCGCCACCGCGCGGTACAGCGTGTCGTTCACCAGCGTGGATTTGCCCGAGCCGGACACACCGGTCACGCAGGTGAACAAGCCCACCGGAATGTCCACGCTGACGTTTTTCAAGTTGTTGCCGCTGGCCTGCACGATGCGCAGCACTTGCGGCTTGTCGGCCCGCACGGCATGGCGCTTGGCTGGCACCTCGATGCGCAGGGTTTGCGCCAGGTAGCGCCCGGTCAGCGAATCGGGATGCGCTTTGACATCGTCGTAAGTGCCTTGCGCCACCACATGGCCGCCATGCACACCGGCGCCGGGGCCCATGTCGATCAGGTAGTCGGCCGCGCGCATCATGTCTTCGTCATGCTCAACCACCAGCACACTGTTGCCGATGTCGCGCAGGTGTTTGAGTGTGTCGATCAGCCGGTCGTTGTCGCGCTGGTGCAAGCCGATGCTGGGCTCATCGAGCACGTACATCACACCGGTCAGGCCCGAGCCGATTTGCGAGGCCAGCCGGATGCGTTGCGATTCGCCGCCGCTCAATGTTTCGGCGCTGCGGTCCAGGCTCAGGTAGTTCAGGCCCACGTCGTTGAGGAACTTCAGACGCAGACGGATTTCGCGTACCACCTTGTCGGCAATGTCAGCTTTAGCCCCTTGCAAGTGCAGGGTGTTGAAGTAGTCAAAACAATCCCGCAAGGTGAGGTGGCTCACCTCGTAGATGGCGCGTGCGTGTTCACCGTCGCCCAGCCGTACATGGCGGGCCTCGCTGCGCAAGCGCGAGCCGGCGCACACGGGGCAGGGCTGCGTGCCGCGCAGGCGCGACAGGTCTTCGCGCACCAGCGCCGAATCGGTCTCGCGGTAGCGGCGCTGCATATTGGGGATGATGCCCTCGAAGGGGTGCTTCTTGCTCACCCGTTTGGCCTTGGCGCCGCCGGACTCCATCGCGTAGCTGAACTTGATCTCTTCCTCGCCAGATCCGTACAACACCGCCTGCTGCACTTTGGCCGGCAGCGACTCAAAGGGCGACTCCAGGTCAAAGTCATAGTGCTTGGCCAGGCTCTCCAGCATCGCAAAGTAATACGCATTGCGGCGGTCCCAGCCCTTGATGGCGCCGCTGGCCAGGCTGATGGAGGGAAAGGCGACCACGCGGGCCGGATCAAAAAACTCCTGCTGCCCGATGCCGTCGCAACTCGGGCACGCGCCCATGGGGGAGTTGAAGGAGAAGAGCCTCGGCTCGAGCTCGCTGATCGAATAGCTGCACGCCGGGCAGGCGAACTTGGCGTTGAACAGGTGCTCGATGCCGTTGGCCCCGTTTTCATCGGTTTGCAGCGCAATCGCCCGGCCTTGGGCAATGCGCAGCGCCGACTCGAAACTCTCGGCCAGTCGTTGCCGCAAAGAAGCGGCGGCTTGCGGGTCCGAAGCGTCCCGTACTTTGACCCGGTCGATCACCACATCGATGTCGTGCTTCTCGGTTTTCTTGAGCGCCGGCAGATCGTCAAAGTTGTAGGCCAGCCCGTTGATGCGAAAGCGCACAAAGCCCTGCGCCTGCATGTCGGCAAACACGTCCAGGAACTCGCCTTTCTTTTCACGGGCGAGTGGCGCCAGAATCATCAGCCGCGTCTCGGGTGGCAAAGCCAGCACCGCATCGACCATCTGGCTCACGGTTTGCGATTGCAGGGCCAGCCCATGGTCCGGGCAAAACGGGGTGCCGGCCCGCGCAAACAACAAGCGCAGGTAGTCGTGGATCTCCGTCACCGTGCCCACCGTGGAGCGTGGGTTGTGCGAGGTGGCTTTTTGCTCGATGGAAATCGCAGGACTCAGGCCTTCGATCAAGTCCACATCCGGTTTGTCCATCAATTGCAAGAACTGGCGCGCGTAGGTGGAGAGGCTCTCCACATAGCGGCGCTGCCCTTCGGCGTACAGCGTGTCAAACGCCAGGCTGGATTTGCCCGAGCCGCTCAGACCCGTGATCACCACCAGCTGGTTGCGCGGGATGTCCACGTCAATGTTCTTGAGGTTGTGCGTGCGCGCACCCCGCACGCTGATGTGCTGTTGTTGCAGGACACGCCCCAGGTAGGGACCGTTCTCTAAA
>CANGMW010000267.1 GCA_947454695.1 Comamonadaceae bacterium
AGAGATCATTTTATTCAATAGAACAAGAAAGAAAGCTCGAAAATTCCAGAACAGCATTTAAATGAAAGTGCTATTTCGCTCTCTAACTAATCTTGATTTAAAAGAACCCGCATAAAGTAACAAGAAGACTGTAATGCTCTACGCCCCAAGCAACTCCCGCAACGCCTTTGTCAGCGCCTGCGGCTGCTCCATGGTGCACATGTGCCCGCAATGTTCGATGATGCGCAGCGTCGCGTTGGGCAGCGCAGCATGCATGGTTTCGTGTTGAGCCGGAGTGCTCCAGCCGTCTTCGCGGCCGCACAGGACCAGCGTGGGGCAGGTGATCTTGGGCAACAGCGGCGCGGCGTCGGGGCGGTTGAGCAAGGCGTTGATCTGCGCTTCAAACTGCTGGGGGCTGCTGCGCTCCAGCATGTCCAGGATCGATTCAAACAGCGGGGTGTCCAGCTGGCTCGGGTGCACCATGCCACGCGCCCACTCGCGGCCCATGGCGCGCATGCCTTGGGTTTGGGCTTTGGTGAGCAAGGCCATGCGGCCAGCGCGTTCTTTTTCGCCCGCTTCACCCGCGGGCAAGGGGTGCGTGCCGGTATCTAACAAAGCCAGGCGCTTCACCCGCGCAGGGGCCAGGCGCATGATTTCCAGCGCCACGCGCCCGCCCATGGAGTGGCCGGCCACGCTGAAGGTGTCGGGTGCCATCTCCAGCACCTGTTCGGCCATGGCGGTGAGTGAGTTGCGCAAGCCGTAGGCCGGCACCACACAACGCACCTTGGCTTGCACGTCGGCTTGCAGGGCGGCCACCTGCGGCGCCCACACGGCGGCATCGCACATCAGACCGGGGAGCAGCATCAGGGTGTCTTGCATGGGCGTGGCCTTCAAAAGCTTTAGAACATTTCGGTGTCGACTTCGCTTTGCGACTGCGCGCTGTAGCGGGGCCCGACCACGGTGGTGTGGTTGATGAGGGCATCAAGCTTTTGCAGCACGGCAGGCGAGAGCTGTACTTGCGCGGCGTCCATGTCTTCGCGCACATGGTCCACGCTGGTGGTGCCGGGAATCGGGATGATGTCCGGCCCCTGATGCAGCAGCCAGGCCAGCGCGAGCTGTGCGGGGGTGCAGCCCACCTCTTTAGCGACCGCCAGGTAGGCCGGGAGTAGCTTCAGGTTAGCGGCGTAGGTGTCGGGCGCAAAGCGCGGCATGCCGCGGCGGATGTCGCTGCTGTGCAGCGTGTCCAGATCCATCAGTTGGCCGCTCAAAAACTTGCGCGCCACCGGGCTGAAGGCCACAAAGGCGGTGCCGAGTTCACGGCAGGCTTGGAGGACCGCAATTTCAGGATTGCGCGTCCACAAGGAGTATTCGGTTTGCACGGCAGCAATCGGGTGCACCGCGTGCGCGCGGCGCAGCGTGGTGGCCGAGACTTCGCTCAGGCCCAGTGTGCGCACCAGTCCGCGCTCGATCAGGCGGGACATTTCGCCCACGCTGTCTTCGATGGGCACGGTTTTGTCAAAGCGGTGCAGGTAGTACAGGTCGATGACGTCGGTCTGCAAACGGCGCAGGCTGTCTTCGCAGTTGCGGCGGATCGCCTCTGGCCTACCGTCGATCACGCGCTTGAGGCCATCAGGAAACTGCACGCCGGCCATGCCGCCTTTGCTGGCGAGCAGAATTTTTTGACGATGGGGTTTGAGCACCCGCCCCACCAGCTCTTCATTGCTGCCGTAGCCATAGAGCGCAGCCGTGTCAAAGTGGGTCACGCCCGCATCGAGCGCGGCCAGCAGCACGCGCTCGCCCTGCTCGGGCGGGGGCGGCACGCCGTAGGCGTAACTCAGGCTCATGCAGCCCAGCCCGATGGCCGAGGAGGTGAAGGGGCCGATGCGGCGTGTATGCATAGGATGGATCAGTTCGGTTTAGCTCAGCTGCTGTTCCAGATCGTGCAGCACCTGGTAGCACGGCAACACCTGCGCCACGCTGCTGTTGGGCTCGCGCCCTTCGCGGATGGCGGCGAAAAATTCGCGGTCTTGCAGCTCGATGCCGTTCATGGACACGTCCACTTGGCTCACATCGATCTTCTCGTCCTTGCCGGTGAACAGGTCGTCATAGCGCGCGAGGTAGGTGGCGCTGTCGCCGATGTAGCGAAAGAAGGTGCCCAGCGGGCCGTCGTTGTTGAACGACAGGCTCAGGGTGCAGATGGCACCGTTGGCGGCTTTGAGCTGGATGGACATGTCCATCGCAATGCCCAGCGCGGGATGGATGGGGCCTTGCACCGCATTGGCTTTGACGATGGGGCTGCCGCACTGGTAGGCAAACAGGTCCACCGTGTGCGCGGCATGGTGCCACAGCAGGTGGTCGGTCCAGCTGCGCGGCTGGCCCAGCGCGTTCATGTTGGTGCGGCGGAAGAAATAGGTCTGCACATCCATCTGCTGGATGTTGAACTGGCCGGCCTTGATCTGCTTGTTCACATACTGGTGGCTGGGGTTGAATCGGCGGGTGTGGCCGCACATGGCCACCAGACCGGATGACTTTTGCAAATCCACCACGGCTTGCGCATCGCGCCAGGAATCGGCCAAGGGAATTTCCACCTGCACATGCTTGCCCGCTTTCAGGCAAGCGATGCTTTGCGAGGCATGCATTTGCGTGGGCGTGCACAGGATGACGGCGTCCACCTCTTTGAGCGCCAGGCTGTCAGCCAGATCGGTGGTGACGTGGCCGATGCCGTATTTGGCGGCCACTTCCCGGGTTTTTTCCAGATCGCGGCTGATGAGGGAGACGACTTCCACGCCGTCGATGTTCTTGATGCCGTCCAGGTGTTTGATGCCGAAAGCGCCAGCGCCCGCGAGGGCGACTTTGATGGTTTTGCTCATGAGAGGTCCTAAGGGTTTAATTTTCCAGAATCAGGTGGCCCACCGCGGTGTTGCTGGCGGGCACATGGTAGAAGCGGTGCGCGACTTTCGGTGGCTTGCCACCGGCCACATCGGCCATGGCGCCACGTGCGATCAGCCACATCACGAGCTCGATGCCTTCAGAGCCGGCTTCGCGCACATAGTCAATGTGCGGCATAGCGGCCAGACCATCCGGGTCGGCAATGAGGCGATCGAGGAAGGCGTTGTCGAAGTCCTTGTTGATCAGGCCGGCACGTGCGCCTTGCAACTGGTGGCTCATGCCGCCGGTGCCCCAGATCTGCACGTTCAGGTCTTTGTCAAAACTCTCCACCGCTTTGCGGATGGCCTTGCCAAGTTCAAAGCAGCGGCGCCCCGACGGCACCGGGTACTGCACCACGTTCACCGCGAACGGGATGACGGGGCACGGCCAGGCTTGCGGCTGGCCACACATCAGCGACAGCGGCACGGTCAGGCCGTGGTCGACGTCCATCTTGTTGACGATGGTGAGGTCAAAGTCCTGCTGAATCACGCTTTGCG
>CANGMW010000268.1 GCA_947454695.1 Comamonadaceae bacterium
GCTGTCCTGAACAATATCCAGCGCCGCCTCGTCGTTGCGGACATGGTAGACCGAGCGTTTGAAAGCGCGTTTTTCGACGCTTTTCAAGAAGTCGGAAAGTTCTTGTTCTGTAGCCAAGTGAAGGATCGCTGGTCAAAGGGGGCTGTTTTTGGCCGCTAGCGGGGCTTTGCGGCTTGGATTTTTCCAAATTATGGCACCCGATGGCAGCTATTTAGCGAGAAAGTGCTGAATTTAGATGTTGCAATGCGATAATGCCGGCTGCAAATCAAAACGCAAACGGGTCACGGTCCGGCGCTAAACACAATGCGTCCATGGCTTTGACCTCAAGTTCCGACGGGATGCCACCAGCGTCTTCGAAGGAGCACCCAAGGTATTTCGTTAGAGAAATTCACAAAGGTTCATCATGGAAATTTCAAAAGCTGAATTGACTTCGGCTGCAAGTGCAGCTGCCGGCAACAAGTCGGGTGCATCAACGCTTGAATTGCGGGGAGCCGAAATTCTGGTCAAGTCCCTGCAGGCCGAGGGCGTCAAGTACATCTGGGGCTACCCCGGTGGCGCTGTTCTGCACATTTACGACGCGTTCTACAAGCAAGAAACCATTCAGCACATTTTGGTGCGTCATGAGCAAGCGGCGGTGCATGCGGCCGACGGCTATGCACGTGCCACGGGCGATGTGGGAGTGGCGCTGGTCACCTCAGGCCCCGGTGTCACGAATGCGATCACCGGGATTGCCACCGCCTACATGGACAGCATTCCCATGGTGATCATCACCGGTCAAGTGCCCACAGCCGCGATTGGTTTGGATGCCTTCCAGGAGTGCGACACGGTGGGCATCACACGCCCGATCGTGAAGCACAACTTCCTGGTCAAAGATGCGCACGACATGGCCGATGTGCTGAAAAAAGCCTTCTATATTGCACGCAGCGGCCGTCCCGGCCCTGTGGTGGTGGACATCCCGAAAGACGTGTCATTCAAGAAAGTCCCCTACGCCGGTTACCCGGAGTCCGTGGAGATGCGTTCCTACAACCCGGTGCGCAAGGGCCACGGCGGGCAGATCCGCAAGGCTTTGCAGCTGCTGCTGGCGGCCAAGCGCCCCTACATTTACACCGGCGGCGGCGTATTGCTGAGCAACGCCTCGGCCGAACTGCGCACCTTGGTCGATATGCTGGGTTACCCCTGCACCAACACCCTCATGGGTCTGGGCGCTTACCCGGCGAGCGACCGCAAGTTTCTGGGTATGCTGGGTATGCACGGCACGATCGAAGCCAACAACGCCATGCAGAATTGCGATGTGCTGCTGGCCGTGGGTGCCCGCTTTGATGACCGCGTGATTGGCAACCCCAAGCACTTTGCGCAGAACGAACGCAAGATCATCCACATCGACATCGATCCTTCCAGCATTTCCAAGCGCGTCAAGGTGGACATTCCGATCGTGGGCGACGTCAAGGATGTGCTCAATGAAATGATTGCCATGATCAAAGAGGGTGCCGTCAAGCCCGACGCCAACGCTTTGGGCGCCTGGTGGGACACGATTGAAGGCTGGCGCAAGCGCGATTGCCTGAAATACGACCGTTCTAACACTGAGGTGATTAAGCCGCAGTATGTGGTCGAAACCTTGTGGAACATGACCAAGGATGCGGACACCTACATCACCTCCGACGTGGGTCAGCATCAGATGTGGGCAGCCCAGTACTACCGTTTTGACGAGCCGCGTCGCTGGATCAATTCCGGGGGCTTGGGCACCATGGGCGTGGGCATTCCTTATGCCATGGGCATCAAGCTGGCCAAGCCTGAGAGCGAAGTGTTTTGCATCACCGGCGAAGGCTCGGTACAGATGTGCATACAGGAACTTTCCACCTGCTTGCAATACAACACGCCGATTAAAATTTTGTCGCTCAACAACCGCTACCTGGGCATGGTTCGCCAGTGGCAGGAAGTCGAGTACGAAGGCCGTTACAGCCACAGCTACATGGACGCCTTGCCCAACTTTGTGAAGCTGGCCGAGGCTTATGGCCATGTCGGCATGCTTATTGAGCGCCCCGAAGATGTGGAGCCCGCCCTGCGCGAAGCCCGCAAACTCAAGGACCGCACGGTGTTCATGGACTTCCGTACCGACCCGACCGAGAACGTGTTCCCCATGGTGCAGGCCGGCAAGGGCATCACGGAGATGCTGCTAGGTTCTGAGGACTTGTAAGCCAAGCTGCTCTGCGCTGTTGCACAGACGGGGCTGCTTTTCAACCCATTAATTTTTTTGACGAATCTATTGCCTGCCAAGCCTTGGGGTTACCGCTCCAAGGGGAGGGCAGCGAAAAGAGGAATCTCCTATGAAACACATCATTGCTGTCTTACTTGAAAACGAGCCCGGTGCTTTGTCACGTGTCGTGGGGCTGTTCTCCGCCCGCGGCTACAACATTGAATCGTTGACCGTGGCCCCGACCGAAGACCCGAGTCTGTCGCGCATGACGATCCAGACCACGGGTTCGGACGATGTGATTGAGCAAATCACCAAACACCTCAACCGTCTGATCGAAGTGGTGAAGGTGGTTGATTTGACCGAAGGCGCCTATATCGAGCGTGAGCTCATGATGGTCAAGGTTCGCGCAGTGGGCAAAGAGCGTGAAGAAATGAAGCGCATGGCCGATATTTTCCGGGGTCGCATCATCGATGTGACCGATAAGAGCTACACGATTGAGCTCACGGGCGATCATTCCAAGAACGACGCGTTCCTGGAGGCGATTGAGCGTGGTGCCATTCTTGAAACCGTACGCACCGGCTCCAGCGGCGTTGGCCGTGGTGAGCGTATTTTGCGAGTTTAATTTTTACCAAGGAGAAAGAAGTGAAAGTTTTCTACGATAAAGACTGTGATCTGAGCCTGATCAAAGGCAAAACCGTCGCCATCATCGGTTACGGCAGTCAAGGTCACGCCCATGCCCAGAACCTGAACGACAGCGGCGTCAAAGTCGTTGTGGGTCTGCGCAAAGGTGGCGCGTCCTGGGACAAAGTGGGCAAAGCCGGTTTGACGGTCATGGAAGTCAACGATGCGGTCAAGGCCGCTGACGTGGTGATGATTCTGTTGCCCGACGAGCAAATCTCCGAGGTCTATAACAACAATGTGGCCCCCAACATCAAGCAAGGCGCCTCGCTGGCGTTTGCGCACGGTTTCAATGTGCACTACAACCAGGTCCTGCCGCGTGCCGATCTGGATGTGTGGATGGTGGCTCCCAAGGCACCTGGCCACACCGTGCGCTCCACCTACACCCAAGGCGGTGGCGTGCCCCACTTGGTGGCGGTGCATCAGGACAAGAGCGGCAAGGCCCGTGATCTGGCCCTGTCATACGCCATGGCCAACGGTGGCGGCAAAGCCGGCATCATTGAGACCAACTTCAAAGAAGAGACC
>CANGMW010000269.1 GCA_947454695.1 Comamonadaceae bacterium
ATTTCCAGGTCGTGCATGGCCAAATAAAAGCCGCTGCCCAGTTCTTCCATTTGCTGGATCGCGTCCAGCCGCTGTGCCGCCTGCTTGGTCAGGCCTTCGATCTCGGGCACCATCAAATAGGCATAGGCTTGGTGGTGCGATCGGCCCACGCGCCCGCGCAGCTGGTGCAGCTGGGCCAGGCCGAATTTGTCGGCGCGAGAGATCACGATGGTGTTGGCCGTTGGCACGTCGATGCCGGTCTCGATGATGGTCGAGCACAGCAAGATGTTGTAGCGCTGGGCCACAAAGTCGCGCATCACGCGTTCCAGCTCGCGCTCGGGCATTTGGCCGTGGGCCACGGCGATGCGGGCTTCAGGCAGGATTTCTTCTAGCTTTTGCTTGCGGTTTTCGATGGTCTCGACCTCGTTGTGCAAAAAGTAGCACTGGCCGCCGCGCTTGAGCTCGCGCAGCACCGCCTCGCGGATCACGCCCGTGCCTTCGTTGCGCACACAGGTTTTGATGGCCAAGCGGCGTTGCGGCGCGGTGGCAATCACGCTCAAATCGCGCAGGCCTTCGAGAGCCATGCCCATTGTGCGGGGAATGGGGGTGGCCGTGAGTGTGAGCACATCAACCTCGGCCCGCAGGGCTTTCATGGCCTCTTTGTGGCGCACGCCAAAGCGGTGTTCTTCGTCAATGATGAGCAGGCCCAGGTCGTGGAACTTGGTCGACTCGCTCAGCAGCTTGTGGGTGCCGACCACGATGTCCACCGTGCCGTCGGCGATGCCCTTGAGGGCGGCGGTGACCTCTTTGCCCGATCTGAACCGCGAGACTTCGGCCACTTTGACAGGCCATTTGGCAAAGCGGTCTTTGAGCGTCTGGTAGTGCTGCTCGGCCAGCAGCGTGGTGGGTGCCAGCAGCGCGACTTGCTTTCCCCCCGTGACGGCCACAAAAGCAGCCCGCAGCGCGACCTCGGTCTTGCCAAAACCCACATCGCCACAGACCAAGCGGTCCATGGGGCGGGGGCTGATCATGTCTTGGATGACGCAGTGGATGGCTGCCTTTTGGTCGGCGGTTTCTTCAAAGCCAAAGTCGTTGGCAAAGGTCTCGTAATCCTGCGGGCTGTAGCGGAAAGGGTGGCCTTCTCGGGCTGCGCGTCGTGCATAGATGTTGAGCAACTCGGCAGCGGCGTCGCGCACTTGCTCGGCGGCGCGGCGTTTGGCTTTTTCCCATTGGCCAGAGCCCAGTTTGTGCAGTGGCGCTTCGTCGGCGCTCACCCCTGTGTAGCGGCCAATCAGTTGCAGCTGGCTCACGGGCACATAGAGCGTGGCCTTGTCGGCGTATTCCAGGTGCAAAAACTCTTGCAGGGCGGGTGAGCCGTCGGGGTTTTTCTGGCCCATGTCCATGTTGACCAGGCCCCGGTAGCGGCCGATGCCGTGGGCACTGTGCACCACCGGGTCGCCCACATTCAGCTCGCTCAGGTCTTTGATCAGCGCTTCCACATCGCTGACTTGTTCCTGTTTTTTGCGGCGGCGCGTGGTGGGGCCTGCGGCAAACAGTTCGGTTTCGGTGACCAGGTCGATGTTGTGCTCGAACCAGTGGAAACCGCTGACCAGCGCGGCGGTGGCCATGCCGACCTTTTCGTCACTGGTCAAAAAATCTTCGAGGCTGTCAAAGACGGGTGGCGTGAGGCCGCTGGATCGCACGAAGTCGAGCAGGCTTTCGCGGCGTCCATCGCTTTCGGCCAGGATGAGCACCCGGCTGGCACTGCTGCGGATGTGCGCTTGCAGGCGCGACAGCGGATCTTCGGCACCGCGCACCACCGTCAGCTCGGGCAGGGGCTGGGCCAGGGTGTTGTCGGGCACATCGCTGGTGCCTGCGCGCAGGGCCAGTTGGGCGTGGCCGTTGGTCAGGGTGTAGAACTGCTCAGCGCTCAAAAACAGCGCATCGGGCGGCAGCACGGGCCGCTCGGGGTCGCCCTGCACCAGGCGGTAGCGGTCGCGGGTGTCTTGCCAAAAACGCTGGAAGGCGGGCTCCAGGTCACCGTGCAGCACCACGGTGGCCGCATCGTTTTGTGACGCATTGGGGCCAGCGCCCAGGTAATCAAACACCGTGGCGGTTTCTTCAAAAAACAGCGGCAGGTAGTACTCGATGCCCGCCGTGGCCACGCCGTTGCCCATGTCCTTGTAAATGCGGCTTTTGGTGGGGTCGCCCTCCAGCAGTTCGCGCCAGCGGCTGCGAAAGCGCGCACGGGCCGCCTCGTCCATCGGGAACTCGCGCCCGGGCAGCAAACGCACCTCGGGCACGGGGTAGAGGCTGCGCTGGCTGTCGGGGTCGAAGGTGCGGATGCTGTCGATCTCGTCGTCGAACAGGTCCACCCGGTAAGGCACCAGCGAGCCCATGGGGAAGAGGTCGATCAAGCCGCCGCGCACCGCATATTCGCCGGGGCTGACCACCTGGCTGACGTGCGAGTAGCCCGCCAACGTGAGCTGGGCCTTGAGCTGGGCTTCGTCCAGCTTTTGCTTGACCTTGAACTCGAAGGTGTAGCCCGCCAAAAAAGACGGCGGCGCCAGCCGGTACAGCGCCGTGGTGGCGGGCACCAGCACCACGTCGGCGCTCTCGGCATGGTTGCGTTGCTTGATGCGCCACAACGTAGCCAGGCGCTCAGAGATCAAGTCCTGGTGCGGCGAGAAGGTGTCATAGGGCAGCGTCTCCCAATCCGGAAACATCACGCAGCGCAGATCGGGCGCAAAAAACACCAGCTCGTCCATCAGGCGCTGGGCGTCGGCCGCGTCACTGGTGACGATGGCGGTGAGCTTGCCTGCTTTTTTCTCGCGTTCGGCCAGTTGGGCCAGCAGCACAGCATCGGCCGATCCGGCGGGGCGGGGCAGGGTGAATCGTTTGCCGGAAATCAGGCTGGGCAGTTGCATGGTGTGTGCGCTGGGCAATGGCGATGAAAAAAGCAAAACACCCCCTGCCGAAATGGAGGGGGGTGTGGAAATGGAAGTCGGAGGTGATTTTAGAGTCTTTGTGACCTTGGGCAGGCCGATGGTGGTCGTTAAGCACAGTCGTCGGTGGGTCGGATTGGGCCGCGTCACCGGGCCTGTGGCGCACCGTGTGATGTCGGAGCTGAAGCTGCCGACGACGAGCCACGGTATTGGTAGGTCGGTGGCTTAAGCCCCGACATGCGGCCTGTGGCGCAGTGGGCAATGCCGAGGCCGAAGCCCCCGACTTGCAAAACTACAATCTCAGCCTATGACCGACCACAGCACCTCAACACGTTTTCACGCCCTCATCCCCTGTGCGGGCACGGGCAGCCGTGCGGGCACGGTGCAACCCAAGCAATACCAGCAGGTGGCCGGGCAGCCCATGGTCATGCACACGCTGCAGGCTTTGGCGCAGGTGCCTCAA
>CANGMW010000270.1 GCA_947454695.1 Comamonadaceae bacterium
AAAAATGCGGTACAGCAAATGGCACGGGTAGAAATTGGCGTCACCATCGGGCAACTCAACGACATTCGGGAAGCGCGGATCGCGGCTTCCAAATTGAAGTTGCCCGCCTACCTGACGCAAGCGCTGGCGTTTGCCTTTGGCCTGTTGATTTTGCTGGGGTGGTTCCAAAACCCCTTGCCGGCCATGCTGGCGTATGTGGGCGGCGTGACCATCGGCTTTGCGGTCCTGCTCACCCTGCTCATTCAGGCCGGGGGCTTGTTTGTCGGGGGTGGTCAGGTCACGACCACAGAGATCACCCACGTCTTGAACTAGCGTCTTAACCCGCTCGCGTGTTTCGGCAGTCTTTGCCGCAGCGCTGACAATCGCTAGCGGTACATCGCCTCAATCTCAGCCGCGTAGGTTTTGTAGATGCTGGCGCGGCGCACCTTCATGGTGGCGGTGACTTCGCCGTCGTCATGGTCGAGCTCTTTGGTGAGCAAATGGAAGCGCCGGATATGGCTCACCTCGGCCAGCTTGGCATTGCCGTTGCGCACTTGTTCGTCAATCAAGGCCCGCACCTCGGGGGACTCGGTGAGCGAGCGGAAGTGGGTGAACGCCAGGTTGCGTGATTCCGCCCACTGCGATACCGCTTCAAAATCAATTTGAATCAAGGCGCTGACAAATTTGCGCGCATCGGCCACCACCACGCACTCCTTGATGAAGTGGCTGGTTTTCATGGTGTTTTCAATCTCTGAGGGCGTGAGGTTTTTGCCGCCTGCGGTGATCATGATGTCTTTGAGGCGGTCCACAATTTTGATCTCGCCTTCAACTTCCTGAACCACATCGCCCGTGTGCAGCCAGCCGTCCACCCGGGTGGTGGCGGTCGCTTCCGGGTTTTTGTAATAGCCTTTGAACACCACGTCGCCACGCACTTGCAGCTCGCCGACCTCGGAGAGGCGGTACTCAACCCCCAGCACCGGCACACCGACCGTGCCACGCACCACGGTGCCCAAGCGCTGGCCCATGATCATGCCGCTGGACTCGGTGAGGCCATAGACCTCGATCAAGGGCACGCCCAGTGTGCGAAAGAAATGCACGATGGCCGGTGAGATGGGCGCAGCACCGGTCAAGGCCACACGCAGCTTGCGCAAGCCGATGAAGTTTTGCAGTGCGCGAAACACCGTCACATAAAAGAATCCAAAGACCAGACGCTCGCGCAGGCTTTGGTCAGCCGGCCCTTTGTGGGCAAATTGGCCGCATATTTCAAGACCCCATTCAAAGAAGCGCCGGCGCAGCGGGCCGGCCTCGTGCATCTTGATGTTGATGGCCGAATGGAGTTTTTCCCAGATCCGGGGCACGCCCAAAAACATGGAGGGCGCCACTTCGCGCAAGTCTTCCTGCACGGTGCGGATGGACTCGCCAAAATCCACCCGCGAGCCCAAGTACACGGGCGCAAAAGTGGTCAGCATCTGTTCGGCCACATGGCACAAAGGCAAGTAAGACAAATGCGCGGTGGCCGGTGTGAGTTCCAGGCGCTCTACCGTGGCGAGGGCCATGGCCGCAATGTTGCGGTAACTGATCATGGCGCCTTTGGGCTTGCCCGTCGAGCCGGAGGTGTAAATGATCAACGCCGTGTCGTCGGGCTGTTGCGCGGCGAGCACCTGGTCCACGCACGCCGGGTTGGCGTAGCTTTGGCCGAGCTGCTCCAGGGCGTCAAAGCTGATGACCTTGTCGCCGGCTTGTTGCTGCGTGTCGGCAAAGCCTTTTTTCTCCATCACCACAATTTTTTTCAGGCGCGGCAACTGGTCCAGTGCTTGCAAAACTTTGTCGGTTTGTTCCTGGTCTTCGCACACCACGATTTCGACATCGGCATGTGAGAGCACATAGGCAATTTCATTGGTGGGGCTGGTTGGGTACACGCCCACGGTGACACCGCCCACCAGACCGGCGCCGAGTTGGCTCAGCACCCACTCGATCCGGTTCTCCGACAGCACGCCCACATGCGCACCATCGCTCAGGCCCAGCGCCTTAAAGCCCAGACCCACCCGGCTTGCGCGCTGGTAATAACCGGCCCAGTCCAGCGGTTTCCAGATGCCGTGCTCTTTTTGACGAATGGCCATGGCAGCCGCATGGTGCTGCGCTTGCTCGCGCAGCATTTGCGGCAGGGTGTGCGTGGTTTGGAGTGCGCTCATGGCCATCTTGCAGTCTTAGGAGAGCCAGCGTTTGCGGCGTTTGTAGTGTTTGAGTTCTTTGAAACTCTTGGCGTCGCCTTCGCTGCCCACACCCAGATAAAACTCGCGCACATCGGGGTCGCTGGCCAATTTCTCGGCGGTGTTGTCGATGACCAGCTTGCCGTTTTCCATGATGTAGCCGTAGTGCGCCACGGCCAGGGCGATG
This sequence comes from Comamonadaceae bacterium, assembly GCA_947454695.1. Lineage (GTDB taxonomy): Bacteria > Pseudomonadota > Gammaproteobacteria > Burkholderiales > Burkholderiaceae_C > CANGMW01. Next base: position 2,377 of record CANGMW010000270.1, read on the forward strand.
GAGGCGTTTTGTTCCACCAGCAACATGGACACGCCGCGCTCGGCGTTGATGCGGGCAATGATTTCAAAAATCGTTTCCACCAACACCGGCGACAAGCCCAAGGAGGGTTCGTCCAGCAGCATCAGCTGGGGTTCGGCAATCAAGGCGCGTCCAATGGCCAGCATTTGCTGCTCGCCGCCCGACAAATAGCCCGCCAAGCCGCGGCGGCGCTCATGCAGCCGCGGGAAGTATTCGTACACCAGGTCGAAATTGGGCCGCGTACCGGCGCGACCGGTGAGCGCGTAGGTGGCCGCCACCAGATTTTCTTCCACCGTGAGGTCTTCAAACACATGGCGGCCTTCCATCACATGGAAGAGCCCGGAGCGCACCAAGTCATGCGCGGCCACGCCTTGCGTGTCCTGCCCGTCAAACACGATGTTGCCGCGCGTGACCTCGCCGTCTTGCAGGCTCAGCAAGTTGGACACCGCTTTGAGCGTTGTGGACTTGCCGGCACCATTGCTGCCAAGCAGGGCCACGATCTGACCGCGCGGAACCGACAAGGACAGGCCACGCAACACCTGGATCGTCTTGTTGTAGACGACTTCGATGTTGTTGACCTGCAGGATGGCGCTCACGCCACCCTGGTCCGGCTTGTCGTTCACGGGCGCGGTGTTGGACATCACTTTTGCAGGTTGATCCAGTCCGATGCGGGCAACATTTTTTGCTGCTTGAAGTCAGCACGGTAAATGCGACCGATCGGGATGGAGTTGCCGCGGATGGACAAGGGCACACCGATCAGGCCGCCGGTGTCAAAGTCACGGATGGAGCTCAGCGCCACTTTCATGTTTTTGCCGTTGAGTTCGTTGCCGGCTTCCAGGGTGCGACGTGCCGCTTCGGTCAGCAGCATGGCGCTCAGGAAACCTTGGGTGTAGGCGGTGCTTTGGTACTCAGGGCGCATTTTGCGAATGCGCTCGAGCATGGGGGCTTTGCCTTCGGTGTCGTAGTAGTAGCGGTAAGGCATGACGCCCA
>CANGMW010000271.1 GCA_947454695.1 Comamonadaceae bacterium
CCGGAATGGGCTTCAAGCGCTTGACCAACATTGAGCGGCCACGCACCTGCGGCACTTCGGCGGCACTCACCACACTCTCGGGCGCTTCGCCGGTGAGGTGATTGGGGCACAGGTGGCCGAGTTGGCCAAACCAGAACAGCGCCATCTGCGTGAGCAGCTCGCCCTTGCCGGGAATGGGCTCGCCCATGATGACGTCAAACGCGCTGATGCGGTCGGAGGCCACCATGAGAATGCGGTCGTCGCCCACCGCATAGTTGTCGCGCACCTTGCCGCGCGCGAGCAAGGGCAAAGAGGTGAGGGTGGAGGTGTGCAGCGCAGCGGTCATGGAGATGACCGCTTCACTTCACCAGCTGAGCCAGCTCGCCCTTGGTGTAACGGGCCGCCATGATTTGAAGCGTGGCGCCTTTGATCTTGGCGCCCTGGCCTTCGCAGCCGAACTCCAGATAGCGCTGTTTGCACACCGCTTTGGCGGCTTCACGCGCGGGCTTGAGCCACTCGCGGGCGTCGAATTTGTCCGGGTTCTCGGCCAGGAACTTGCGCACCGCGCCGGTCATCGCCAGACGGATGTCGGTGTCGATGTTGATCTTGCGCACGCCGTACTTGATGGCTTCTTGAATTTCTTCCACCGGCACGCCGTAGGTTTCCTTCATCTTGCCGCCGTACTGGTTGATGATGGCCAGCAACTCCTGCGGCACGCTGGAGGAGCCGTGCATCACGAGGTGGGTGTTGGGAATGCGCGCGTTGATTTCTTTGACGCGGGAAATCGCCAGGATGTCGCCGGTGGGCTTGCGCGAGAACTTGTAGGCGCCGTGGCTGGTGCCGATGGCAATGGCCAGCGCGTCAAGCTGCGTGGCCTTCACGAACTGAGCGGCTTCTTCGGGGTCGGTGAGCATCTCGGCATGCGAGAGTTTGCCCACGGCGCCCACGCCGTCTTCTTCACCGGCTTCGCCGGTTTCCAGTGAACCCAGGCAGCCGAGTTCGCCTTCCACCGTCACGCCCACTTTGTGCGACATCTCGACCACTTTTTTGGTCACTTCCACGTTGTAGGCAAAGTCAGACGGCGTCTTGCCGTCTTCGCGCAGCGAGCCGTCCATCATCACCGAGCCAAAGCCCAGCTCAATCGCGCCTTCGCAAATCTTGGGGGAGGTGCCGTGGTCCTGGTGCATCACCAGCGGGATGTGGGGGTAGGCTTCGCAAGCGGCTTGAATCAGGTGCTTGATGAAGCTCTCGCCCGCATACTTGCGCGCGCCAGCCGAGGCTTGCAGGATGACCGGGGCGCCCACCTCATCGGCGGCAGCCATCACGGCCTGAACCTGCTCCAGATTGTTGACGTTGAAAGCCGGAATGCCATAGCCATTAACGGCGGCATGGTCCAGCAGCTCGCGCATCGAAACGAGTGCCATGTGAATTCCCCAGAAAGGTGTTTGGTAACGGGTTGGTAACTGGGCCCGATTTTACCCGCTGGGACATGGCGCAAACCTGACGTCAGCTGACCTTGCAGATCTTGAGCGTGTTGGTGCCCCCGGGCGTGCCCATGGGCTCACCGCAAGTGATGGCATAGGTGTCGCCGGTCTGCACAATGCCGCGCGCCTTGAGGTGCGCCTCGGCCTGCGCCAGCGCGGTATCGCGGTCGGCGCTGGTGTCCATGAGCAGGGGCGTCACATTGCGGTACAGCGCCATCTTGCGCTGGCTGGCCACTTTGGAGGTGACCGCATAAATGGGGATGTGAATGCGGTGGCGGCTCATCCACAGGGCGGTGGAGCCGCTGTCGGTCAGCGCCACAATCGCCTTGGCGCCTAAGTGGTAGGCGGTGAACAGCGCGCCCATGGCGATGGACTGGTCGATGCGCGCAAACGTCTTGCCGCTGAAGTCCGCGTCCAGCGCCACCTCTTCGGCCTCTTCGGCGGCCGCGCAGATATTGGCCATCTCCACCACCGTCTCCAGCGGGTACTTGCCGGCAGCCGTTTCGGCCGAGGTCATCACCGCGTCGGAGCCGTCGAGCACCGCGTTGGCCACGTCGCTCACCTCGGCGCGGGTGGGCACCGGGTTGTTGATCATCGACTCCATCATGTGGGTGGCGGTGATGACGGTTTTGTCCATCTCGTGCGCGAGCTTGATCATGCGTTTTTGCAAAGCCGGCACCGCCGCGTTGCCCACCTCGATGGCCAGGTCACCCCGCGCCACCATGATGCCGTCGCTGGCCGCCAGAATTTCCACCAGGCGAGGAATCGCCTCGGCGCGCTCGATCTTGGCAATCAGGTGCGGCTTGTGGTTGAACTGCGCGGCGGCCACGTTGCACAGCTGGCGCGCCATTTCCATGTCGGTGGCATTTTGCGGAAAACTCACCGCCACATAGTCGGCCTGGAAGGCCATGGCGGTTTTGATGTCTTCCATGTCCTTGGCGGTGAGCGCGGGCGCGGTGAGGCCGCCACCCTGCTTGTTGATGCCCTTGTTGTTGGAGAGCTCGCCGCCCATCACAACCACCGCATGCACCGCCTCGCCTTTGACGGCCTCGACCTTCATCACAATCAGGCCGTCATTGAGCAAGAGGATGTCGCCGGCTTTCACATCGCGCGGCAGCTCCTTGTAGTCCAGCCCCACGCCGTTTTCGTCGCCCGGCTCAGCGCGCGAGGCGTCCAGAATAAATTTATGGCCGATGGTCAGCTGCACCTTGCCCTGCGCAAACTTGCCCACGCGAATCTTGGGACCCTGCAGGTCAGCCATGATGGCGACTTCGCACCCGGCACGGGCCGCAGCCTCGCGCACCAGCCGCGCGCGGTCGATGTGGTCCTGCGCGGTGCCGTGGCTGAAGTTCAGTCGAACCACATTGACCCCGGCGCGAATCATCTTCTCCAGCAGCGCCGGTTCACTCGACGCCGGGCCGAGGGTGGCTACGATTTTGGTGGCACGAAAAGGCATGTCGGGTCTCCTTGTAACTTTGTTTCCATTCTTGCATGGAACGAGTTACATGGCGAGAACAAGGTGAGGGGTGGCGACCCAATGCGCCCAGAGACGCCAAAAACGATCCAACGACTATTCGATCAAGTCGTATTCGGCCATTACATCCTCAATAATTTTGAAAATAAATACATCACTCGGCGGTGAGCCAGATACGGTCCAATTGCATTCGCCGGGACCGGAATCTTTGAGTGGTATTGGGATAGGTGCGCCGTATCCCTCGCAAGCAGCAGTAAATTTTTGGCTAGCATCGATCCGTTTTTCAATTTCTCTACGGATTTCATCAGTAGTCGCTGGAATTTTTGCCATTTAATTTCTCCCTAATTTAAAAATTAAAAAGAAATAGTACTGGTTAGATTTTTAAAGGCAAGTCAC
>CANGMW010000272.1 GCA_947454695.1 Comamonadaceae bacterium
CAAGGGCGTGAAGGTGACGGCGTCCAGATCCGTGCGCTCGGCGCGGGGCAGCACCGAAGGGGCACCCAAGCCGCGCGACACATTGGTCGACGGGCCGAGTTGGCGGTAGTTGGAAAACGACCAGCGGAACTGCGGGAACTTGTAGGAGGAGCCATCGGCAAAACGAATGAGCTTCTCGGGCGGCGGCGGCGAGCCCACCATCCAACCCAACTTGACCGGATCGGTCTGATCGGCGGTCGGCAAAGCGGGTGGTGCGGTCTGGGACATCGCACTGAAACTCAAGGAGCCGGCCAGCATGGCGGCGCAGGCTTGGGCGAAACGGGAAGTCAACATGGCAATCCTTTGCAGCGTGAACATCAGCACATCCTAAGCCGAGCGCGCCCTGGCTTGCTACTGCCACAAACCCTGAGATGGCTGAGTCCCGGCACCCGCCCGTTAAAATCAAACCTTGGGCCCTGTGGCTCGTCTTGCGGGCAGGCCCATGCCGCCTGCCCCACTTTCTTGATCTGGATCACCCCGTGTCTTTCGCTCCCCAAACCCTGCGCCGCCGCACCTTTGCCATCATTTCTCACCCGGACGCCGGCAAAACCACCTTGACCGAGAAGCTGCTGCTGTTCTCCGGTGCGATCCAGATTGCCGGTTCGGTGAAAGCACGTAAAGCCAGCCGACACGCCACCAGCGACTGGATGGAAATCGAAAAGCAACGCGGCATTTCAGTGGCCAGCTCGGTCATGCAGATGCAGTACCGCGACCACGTCATCAACCTGCTGGACACGCCCGGCCACAAAGACTTCTCCGAAGACACTTACCGCGTGCTCACCGCGGTGGATTCGGCGCTGATGGTGATTGACGCGGCCAACGGTGTGGAAGCGCAGACCCGGCGTCTGATTGAGGTTTGCCGCCAGCGCAACACACCCATCATCACCTTTGTGAACAAGATGGACCGCGAAGTGCGCGACCCGCTGGACATTCTGGACGAGGTCGAACGCGAACTCGGCATGCCTTGCGTGCCCATGACCTGGCCAGTGGGTCAGGGCAAGTCTTTTGGCGGCATCATCAATTTGCGCACGCAAGCCATGACCGTGTTCGAGTCCGGCAGTGAACGTCTGCCGCAGGACTTTGACACCGTTGCCTTGAGCGAAGCCGACACCTTGCACACCCGCTTCGGGCATGAATTTGAAACCGCGTTGGACAGCATGGAGCTGGCCACCGGCGCCTCACCCGCGTTTGACCGCGAGGCTTTTTTGGCGGGCAAGCAAACGCCCGTGTTCTTCGGCTCAGGCGTGAACAACTTCGGCGTGATGGAAGTGCTCGACGCGCTGGTGGACTTGTCGCCCTCGCCGCGGCCCCGCACCAGCTCGCTGGTGGTGAACAAGCAGGCGGTGATCACCGAAGTCAAACCCGAAGACAGCGCTTTCTCCGGCGTGGTGTTCAAAGTGCAAGCCAATATGGATGCCAACCACCGCGACCGCATCGCCTTTGTGCGCGTGTGCGCCGGCAAGTACACCCCGGGCATGAAGCTCAAGGTGATGCGCACTTCCAAAGAATTGCGCCCCACCTCGGTGGTGACCTTCATGAGCCAGCGCCGCGAAGCGGTGGAAGAGGCCTATGCCGGCGACATCGTGGGTTTCACCACCCACGGCGGCGTGCAGTTGGGCGACACCATCACCGACGGCAGCGTGGCCTTGCAATTCACCGGCCTGCCCTTCTTCGCGCCTGAACTCTTCATGACGGTGGTGCTGAAAAACCCGCTGCGCACCAAGCAGCTGCAGCAAGGCCTGGCCCAGTTGGGCGAGGAAGGTGCGATCCAGGTGTTCCGCCCCGAGATGGGCGGCAATATGCTCCTGGGCGCGGTCGGTCAGCTGCAGTTTGAAGTGGTGCAACACCGCTTGAAGGGCGAGTACGACGCCGACATCCGTCTGGAAGGCAGCCAGTACACCGGGGCGCGCTGGATCACCGCGGACACCCCGGCCGAGCTGCGCGCTTTTTGCGACGCCTACCCGATGCGCATGGCGCGCGACGCGGCGGACACGCTGGCTTACCTGTGCACCTCACCGTATGACGTGCGGCTGGCGCAGGAGCGTTTTCCCAAAATCCACTTTCATCCGCTGCGCGAGCACGCCGGGTTGGCGTTGCAAAGCGCGGGCTGAACACAGCATGCGCCGCTGGCGGCCCTGGTGTTCAGGCCTGCGCGGGTGACAGCGGCTCGGCCAGAAACGCCAGCACGGCCTGCTGAAACGCCACGTGGCCTTGCTGCAAATGCAGCATATGGCCGCCGTTTTTCACCACGACATAGCGCTTATGTGAGTTCGGCAACGCGTCAAAAAACGGACGCAGCCCCGCTTCATCGGCCACATCGTCGTATTCGCCATGGATCATCAGCACAGGCACGGTGATGCGCGTGGCGTCGACCAAGGGCATGCGCGTGAGCAAGTCGACCTGCGGCCCGGTGGGGGTTTGCAATTCCACCTGCGCGGCGGCTTGGGCAAAGGCGTCGATGACCGCCGGGTCGTTGGCGCTGTCGGGCGTGTTGGAATGAAAGCGCAGCTTCCAGCCGGCTTCGGTGATGCGGATGTAAGGCGAACGCTCAAACGTGGCCAGACGTTCACGGCGCTGAATCAGGTCCGGGCTGTTGAGGTGCATTTGCGCGTAGCTGATGTAGCGCAGCACTTGCCCGGGGTTGGCCATCACAAACTGACCGGCATACTGCGTGCCCCAGGACCAGGCCAAGAGGTTCACCGCCGACACGCCCCGCCAGCGGCAGACATGGTCCACCACCGCCTTCAAATCCCGCGCGGCCTCTTCGGTGCTGAGCCGTGTCTCGGGCTGGGTAGAGCGGCCAAAGCCACGCACATCGAGCGCAAACACATCAAAGCCCTGACGGGCCAACACGTCCATCAGGCTGTAATCAGGCTGGCCCGTCACCTGCAAGTCGAACGATTCGCGCCCGCCGGTGGCCGAGCCGTGGGCCAGCACCAGCACCGGGCGTGGCGCAGCCGCTGCGCCCTGCAAGCATTTCTGCCACACCGCGATGGTGAGCCCTTCATGCCGGACCTCGTGCCAGGATTCTTGCAGCGGAGCTTGCGCCAGGGACATGAAAAAGCCTCGTGTAAAGTGATGCCGACTGATGGATTTGAACAGGCCGACGGCCTGAACCTCTGGTCGATTCTCTCCGATTCACACCATGCTGCCCCTGACCGACTGGCCTCTTGATGCGCGACTTGGCATCACCGGCGTCCTCACCGACATTGATGACACGCTCACCCGCGAGGGCGCCATCACGCCGGATGCCTTGCAGGCGCTGCATGATTTGCGCGCC
>CANGMW010000273.1 GCA_947454695.1 Comamonadaceae bacterium
AAGCCCAGGGTGCGGCCGAATCGGGGGCTTGCCAAATCAGTTATGTCCTCACGCCCGGCGAAAAAACTGCGCCGCTGCTCACCTTGCAGACCTTGGGTTGTTAAGCTCAGCCCATGACCCTATCTGTTTCACCGTTATCCGCCTTGTCCCCGTTGGCTGAACTTCAAGCAAAAGGCTATGCCGTTTTGAGTGCTCACACGGTTGCCGAGTTCACCGGCCATGCGCTGGCGTCGCTGCAGGCCCTGCATGCGTATTGGCGCGACTTGCCCCCCGATGCGTACCTGAAAGACGGTGGTCGTTACCGGCAGCGCCGTCACGCCAGTTTTGAAGTCACCGATCAGCAGGTGCAGCCCGTTGCGCACCGCGCGCACTGGCAGCCCTTGGATTACAACGCCTTGCATGGCGGCATGAACCGCTTGTTCAAACCCATCGTGCCCGGGCTGCTTGCGCAACCCGCTTGGCCAGCGCTGTTGGTGTGGCTGGGGCAAGTGGCATCAGCCTTGCGCGGCCCACAAACCTGGTTTACCGAAGCGCACCAGTTCCGCATCGACACCCGTGACGGCATTGGTCGCCCCACACCCGAAGGCGCACACCGGGATGGCGTGGATCTGGTCGCTGTTTTTTTAGTAGCCCGACATCAGATCAAAGGCGGCGAGACCCGCGTGTTTGACGCCCACGGCAGCCATGGCGAGCGCTTCACTTTGAGCGAGCCGTGGTCGGTGTTGCTGCTCGACGATGCGCGCGTCATCCACGAAACCACACCCATCCAACCCCTGGCCCAGCCCGCCTACCGCGACACCTTGGTCATCACGCTGCGCGCGGGTGGGTTTCAAGAGCAAACCGTGACCAAGGTTTAATTTGATTCGGTGCAACACGCGCACCCGGTAATGCGGCATAGTGAGCCAAACAAAGGTGCCTCATGTACAAACATATTCTGGTTCCGGTCGATGGGTCTGATACCGCGCAACAAGCCGTGCACAGCGCGGCGGCTATAGCCAAAGCCTTTGGCAGCCAAGTCACCGCCCTGTATGTGATCGACCCGTTTCCGTTTTCGGGCTTAGGCAGCGACTTTGCCTACGGACAAGCCGAATACCAAAACGCAGCCCGGGCAGAGGCCAAAACCTCCACCCAGCAGGCTCAAGCCGTGCTGGGAAAGGCGGGCGTGCGATGCAACATCACGGTCGCTGAGGCGCACTCGGCCTGGCGCGGCATTCTGGACACAGCCGGCCACGTCGGCGCCGACCTCATCGTGATGGGCTCCCATGGCCGCAGCGGCCTGGAAAAAGTCGTCCTGGGCAGCGTGGCACAGCGCGTGCTGTCGCATGCCAGTTTGTCGGTGATGGTGGTGCGGTAATAAGCGCCGGCCCTCAAGCCCGGGCTTGTCTGTTTAAACCTCTACCCGCACTGCCCCACAAACCCGCAGGCGGTGCAGAACTCGCAGCCGTCTTTTTTGATGACGGTGGGGTTGCCGCATTCGGTGCAGGTTTTGCCGGCCATGGCGCTGGGTTCTTTGTCGTCGCCCGGTGCTTCGAGCACACCCATGTCGCGCAGCGGAAAGCCTTCTTCATCCAGGATGCCCAGCATGGCGTAGCGGTGGATGATGAGGCGCGCCATGTAGGCCACGGTGGAAGGCCAGGTTTGCTGGCGGCGCTCGCCGTGTGGCAGGCCGGGCACAAAGGCCATGAAGTGGCCCAGCGGCTCGGCGTAGTTGAGCAGCTTGCGCAGCTTCATGCCGATCCACGCCGGGTCGATCACGCGCATGTCCAGCGACAGCAAGCGCGCCAGACCGTCAAATGCGCGCGGGTAGTTGCCCGAAAAGCCCACCGCGCAGGGCCGCGTGACGGTGCTGCCGTCTGCGCTGGGCAGAGTGACTTCTTTGAGTGTGAGCGTGAAGGCTTCACCCGTAGCCGGGTTGTCAATGTCCACCGCCCAGGCCAGCGTGCCTGATGGGCCGGTTTGTGGTTCTTCGCGGCTGAACATGGCGTCGAGCACCGGCGTGCTGGTGGCGCGACCACTTTGCCACACGCCCAGCTGTTCGCAACGCCAGCGCACCACGGCGGCGGTGGCGGCCACCACGCCGGGGAAGAGGCGTTGTTCGCCGTGCGGCGGGAAGGGCATGTCAAATGCACGCTCTTCGGCCACGGTGGCGAGTGCATCGAGCTTGAGCGCCAGCCAGGCCGGGTCGTTGGCGCGCAGGTCCATCGAGAGCGTCTTGGCCAGTGCGCCCAGACCGCGCGGCTGTTCGGCGCCATTCACCCAGACTTCAAACGGCTGCGGGATGCCACCGTCTTCGGCAGCGAGTTCGCCCACAAAAAGGGCGAACTCACCAAAGGGGTGGTGCACCATGAAGCTCCACGCCAGATTGCCGCCAGGCAGCTCCGGGCGGCTTGGCCAGCGCAGCGAAGACAGCACGGGTGCGGGCAGGCGCTCCAGCGCCAGACGCTGGTTGGCGTCGTCGAGCTGCAGCGGTTTGGCTTTGGCTGTCGCCGAGGGCGTGACACTGAGCACCGAGCCCAGCACCGAATTGGGCCGGTAAGTGGCCAAGCCCTTGAGGCCGGACTGCCAGGCTTCCATGTACAGGTTCTGGAAGTCGGCGTAGGGGTAGTCGGCCGGTACGTTCACGGTTTTGGAAATTGCGGTGTCGATGTAGGGCGCCACGGCGGCCACCATGGCTTCGTGCGATTGCGCGCTCATCTCCAGCGCCGTGACAAACGCGGGCGTGAGCGGCGTGTTCTCGCCCTGCAGGTGGCGGTACAGACGCCAGGCATGGTCTTCCACTGCGTGTTCTTTGAAGCTGCCATCGGGCATGCGTTTTTTGCGCGTGTAGTGCCAGCTGAACGCCGGCTCGATGCCGTTGCTCGCGTTGTCGGCAAAGGCCAGACTGATGGTGCCGGTGGGCGCGATGGACAAGAGGTGCGAGTTGCGCAGGCCGTGGCTGCGGATCTTGTCTTTCACGCTTTGCGGCAGGCGCGAGGCAAAGGACTGGCCGCTCAGGTACAGGTCGGCATTGAACAGCGGGAACGCGCCCCGCTCGCGGGCGAGTTCGCTCGACGCTTCATAGGCCGAGTCGCGCATGACTTCGGAAATCTTGCGCGCCATCTCGCGTGCGGGTTCGGTGTCGTAGCGCAGGTTGAGCATGACCAGCGCATCGCCCAAGCCGGTGAAGCCCAGGCCCACGCGGCGTTTGTTGTGCGCTTCGCGCTGTTGCTGTGGTAAAGGCCACACGGTCACGTCCAGCACGTTGTCGAGCATGCGCACCGCCGTGCGCGCGATGTCAGCAAAGGCGGTGAAGTCAAACTGGGCTTGCTCGGC
>CANGMW010000274.1 GCA_947454695.1 Comamonadaceae bacterium
TGATCAATCATGCCGGCATAAAAATTAGCCACGGCCGGCACAAAAATGGGCCGGCGGCTCAGACCACTGTAGCGTTGCAGTTCGGGCACATGCTTGTGCTCCAGGCTCAGGCCGTAAACCTCAAGAGCCGGGGCGCTGTGGGTGACTTCGTAGGCCTCAATCATTTGCCGCCCGCCGCCGGAATAGCCCGAGTAGCCTGACATCACCACAGGGTAGTCCGCTGGCATCAGACCGGCGGTGACCAGCGGATGCAACAAAGCGATGCCGCCTGTAGGGTAGCAGCCGGGGTTGGCTACTCGGCTTGCATTAGAGATGAGTATGCGCTGACTTTCATTCAACTCAGGGAAGCCGTAAACCCAATCGGGGTGCACCCGGTGTGCGGTGGAGGAGTCAATGACTTTGGGGCCGGCTTGCCCGGTTTGTGTTTTCAACTCGTCCAGCAAAGCGACCGCTTCCACAGCCGCAGCATCGTGAAGACACAGGATCACCACATCCACGCCGGCCATCAGGGCTTGTTTGGCTTTTGGATCTTTGCGCTTGTCCGGGGCGATGCTCACGACTTCAATGTCGGGCATGGTTTGCAGCCGTTCCCGGATCTGAAGGCCGGTGGTGCCGGCTTCGCCGTCAATGAAAACTTGGTGCCGCGTCATATGGGAGAGAATTTCAGCGGCCCGCGAGCCGTGTAAGTTTTTGTGCAGAGCAACATGATACATTCCGTGGCTGCTTAATTCCAGCAGACTGTCACTGAACAAGTCGGTTTTGTGACGGAAAATTATCCATTCCTGAGAGAGCCCTCATGAAGATTCACGAGTATCAAGGCAAGGAAATCTTGCGTCAATTTGGCATTCCGGTGCCGCGTGGCATCCCCGCTTTCACCGTTCAAGAGGCTGTCGAAGCCGCACAAAAGCTCGGTGGCCCGGTTTGGGTGGTCAAAGCCCAGATTCATGCAGGTGGTCGCGGCAAGGGTGGCGGCGTGAAGTTGGCGCGCTCCATTGATGAGGTGAAAAAGCTCGCTGGTGAAATTCTGGGTATGCAGCTCATCACGCACCAGACCGGCCCCGAAGGCCAAAAAGTCCGCCGCTTGCTGATCGAAGATGGCGCGGACATCAAAAAAGAATATTACGTCTCCGCGGTGACCGACCGCGCCACCCAGCGCGTGGCCTTCATGGCCTCCAGCGAAGGCGGCATGGACATCGAGGAAGTGGCGCATGCCACGCCCGAGAAAATCATCAAAGTGTTTGTTGACCCGGCCACGGGGCTCACCGACGCCCAAGCCAAACAGTTGGCCGACGGCATGGGCGTTCCCGCCGGCTCTACCGCGCAGGCCGTGGATGTCTTGCAAAAGCTCTACAAGGTGTACATGGACACCGACGCTTCTTTGGTCGAAGTGAATCCCCTGATTCTGGAAGGCGGCGGCGGCATCAAGGCGCTGGACGCCAAGTTCAACTTTGACTCCAACGCGCTGTTCCGTCACCCCGAAATCGTGGCTTACCGCGATCTGGACGAAGAAGACGCGGCAGAAGTGGAAGCCAGCAAATTTGATCTGGCCTACATCAGCCTGGACGGCAACATCGGTTGCTTGGTCAACGGTGCCGGTCTGGCCATGGCCACCATGGACACCATCAAGCTGTTTGGCGCAGAACCCGCCAACTTCCTGGATGTGGGCGGTGGCGCTACGCCGGAGAAGGTCACCGAAGCCTTCAAGATCATGCTCAAGAACCCCAAGGTCAAGGCCATTTTGGTCAACATCTTTGGCGGCATCATGCGCTGCGACACCATCGCCACCGGTGTGATCACCGCGTGCAAGGCCGTGAACCTGAGCGTACCGCTGGTGGTGCGCATGAAGGGCACGAACGAAGAGCTGGGCAAGAAGATGCTGGCCGAGTCCGGCCTGCCCATCATCAGTGCCGACACCATGGCCGAAGCCGCCCAGAAGGTGGTGGCTGCTGTTAACGCTGCCTGATACGGCCCCTACGCACGCAAGGAAACAACATGTCGATCTACATCAACAAAGACACCAAAGTTATTACGCAGGGCATCACGGGCAAGACCGGCCAGTTCCACACCGAAAAGTGCCAGGAATACGCAAACGGCAAGAACTGCTTTGTGGCAGGCGTGAACCCGAAAAAAGCGGGTGAGTCGATTTTCAATATCCCGATCTACGCCACCGTGTCTGAAGCGGCCAAACAAACCGGCGCGACCGTGAGCGTGATTTATGTGCCCCCGGCAGGTGCAGCCGCAGCCATCTGGGAAGCGGTGGAGGCCGACCTTGATTTGGCCATTTGCATCACCGAAGGCATCCCGGTGCGTGACATGCTGGAAATTCGCAACCGCATGCGCGCCAAGGAAGCGGCTGGCGGCAAAAAAACCTTGTTGCTCGGCCCTAACTGCCCGGGTTTGATCACGCCCGAAGAAATCAAGATCGGCATCATGCCGGGTCATATTCACCGCAAAGGCCGCATCGGCGTCGTGTCCCGTTCAGGCACGCTGACCTATGAAGCCGTGGCACAGCTGACCGAAATCGGTCTGGGCCAGTCCAGCGCGGTGGGCATCGGTGGCGACCCGATCAACGGGCTCAAGCACATCGATGTGATGCAGGCCTTCAATGACGATCCGGATACAGACGCCGTCATCATGATCGGCGAGATCGGCGGACCCGACGAAGCGGAAGCTGCGCGCTGGTGCAAAGCCAACATGAAAAAGCCTATCGTGGGCTTCATCGCCGGCGTGACCGCCCCGGCCGGCAAGCGCATGGGCCATGCTGGCGCGCTGATTTCTGGCGGCGCCGACACGGCCGATGCCAAGCTGGCCATCATGGAAGAGTGCGGCTTTAAAATCACGCGCAATCCCTCGGAAATGGGGAAATTGCTCAAGGCCTTGCTCTAAGCCTTACCGTTTAGGCAATAATCATTGCCGCTTGCCAAGAATTTGGCGCCAAGCGCTCCCGACATCCGTCCGGAGCGCTTCTTGCATCTAAACAAATAACAAGGAGACAGTGATGGAGTTGCTTCAAAGCGTGGATTTCTGGATTGGCCTGCTCAAAATCATTTGGATCAATATCATTTTGTCGGGCGACAACGCGGTGGTGATTGCCCTGGCGGCACGCTCGCTACCCCCCCATCAGCAACGCAAGGCCGTCTTCTTCGGCTCGGGCGCGGCGGTGGTGTTGCGAATCGGTTTGACCGTGGTGGCCGCGCAGCTGCTGCAAATTTCCTACTTGCAAATCATCGGCGGCCTGCTGCTGCTGTGGATTGGCATACAGCTGCTCAGCGAGAACGAAGAAGGCGAAGGCGAACACAAAGAGCA
>CANGMW010000275.1 GCA_947454695.1 Comamonadaceae bacterium
CAGCACCGGACTGAAGTTGGTAAAGCTCGCGTCCCCGGAACCCGCGCCATTGGTCAAGACGTCGTTGGCAAAAAAGCGCACCGTGCTTTGGCGAAAGCCACCGGTTAAAGAGTATTTGTCGCTCATCAAAGCGGTAGCCTGAGCAAACACGTCACTGTTCTCTGCCTGGTTTTGCTCATCCCGCAGCAGGGAGAGCGCATTGTTTTTTTCACCGTTCAAAGCCACGCCCTCTTGGCGCGCTTCGCGGGAACGGTCGAACTCATAGCCTGCGGACATGCGCACCGGTACCTCGGTGATTTTGAGCGAGGTGTTGTACTGCAAGCCAGCCCCATAGTAGCTGCGCGCCAGACTCACCCAGCCCCCGGTTGCGGTGGTGGGCGGCACCCCGTTTTGCAATTGCAGGTTGTCCCGTGTGCCGTAATAGGCCCGCGCTGTGATGCTGCTGTTGGCATCCAAGGCATGGACCAATGACGAGCCCACCTGGTTTTGCAAAACGGTTTTACGCAGGCGCTTGTAGTCGTCACCGCCTTGTGCTTGCGGCGTAGCCAAGGCGGTGGCCTTGGTCAATCCAATCGGGTCTTGTGCCAGCGGCATGTCAAACTGGTTGAACACCAGGTTCACACGGGTTTTCTCATCGGGCCCGAAACTCAGCTTGCCATTGAATTGTTTGCGCTGGGTGGCGCTGTTGTCACGGTAGCCGTTGGTGTCAAACGTGGAATAGTCTGCCACCACACCCACCTCACCGACTTTGCCGGCGTATTGCCAGTCGCTGCGGCGCATGCCAAAGGAGCCGGCGTAGTACTGCGCGCTGACCTCAGGCGTCTGGGGCGCCTCACGGGTAAAGGCTTGAATCACGCCACCTGAGGCATTGCCATAAAGCTGCGCCAATGGGCCACGCAGCACTTCAATGCGCTCGGTGGACGGCAGGCTGATGGAGGAGCCCTGACCCTGGCCGTCCGGGGTGGTGGCGGGAATGCCATCAATCAGCAGCCGCACCCCACGAATGCCGAAGGCCGTTCGCGCGCCAAATCCGCGGATAGACACCTGCAAATCCTGCGCGTAGTTTTGACGGTTCAAAATCGTCAGGCCCGGCACACGGTTGAGCGTTTCCGACAAATTGACCTGGGCACCGGCTTCTTGAATTGTTTCGCGGTCCACTGACTGAATGGCCGCAGCGGCGTCAAAACTGCGTTGCGCGTCGCGCGAGGCAGAGATCACCACGCTGTTGAGGGTTTGCGCCTGCGCTGCACTCAGCCATAAGGCACATACCCCACAAGCCACGGCAGAGACGGGGGCGTTGCGGGCGTGCCGGCGCTGCGAATTTTTCATAAAACAATCAGTTTAAGTTTGAAGATTTGTGCCGTGAAGCATAAACACTAACCGTCCAAAAGGCTGTTTGCGCATCACTAGGCAAAACCCGTAACCCCTGCAAGACGCATGGTTTTCCTGCGCGGCTTGTGTCTGATTCAAATAAAGCAAAATACAGACATGACCGAACCCACATTCCGACGCGCGCCCAAACCTGAAGGGGCGACGCGAGCGCCCATCCCGCCTGGGCAAACCAACACAGCCGCTCACGGTGACAATGGCACGATTCGCCTGAACAAACGCATGGCGGAGCTGGGTATGGCCTCGCGGCGGGAAGCAGACGCGTGGATTGCCAAAGGCTGGGTCAAGGTCAATGGCGCGGTCGCCCTCATGGGCCAGCAAGTTCAGCCCGATGACAACATTGAAGTGCTGCCTCAAGCCAAGGGTGAGCAAGCCACGCAGGTCACCATCCTGCTGCACAAACCGATTGGCTATGTGAGCGGTCAGGCCGAAGACGGGCATGAGCCCGCCGTGGTTCTGGTGCAGCCGCCCAACCGCTGGCGCGATGACAACGCCCGGTTTTTCTTCCATGCCTCGCAACTGCGCGGCCTGGCCCCGGCCGGACGCCTGGACATCGACTCCACCGGCTTGCTGGTGCTCACGCAAGACGGCCGGGTGGCGCGCCAACTCATCGGCGAAGACTCGGTGATGGAGAAGGAATACCTGGTGCGGGTGGCCTACACCGGTGCGCCGTCGAGCGCGCCAACACCCACCCAACTCAGCCGCATCGACGATGACGACCCCGTCACCAGCAATGTGCAAGCCGTTTTCCCGGCCGCTGAACTGGCCCGACTGCGCCATGGCCTGAGCCTGGATGGTCAGGCCCTCAAACCGGCCCGGGTGGAGTGGCAAAACCCGGAACAGTTGCGCTTTGTGCTGACCGAAGGCAAGAAGCGCCAAATCCGGCGCATGTGTGAACTCGTGGGCCTGAAGGTCGTAGGGCTCAAACGGGTGCGTATCGGCGCGGTGATGCTGGGCAATTTACCTGTGGGTCAGTGGCGGTATCTGCAGCCGCACGAGAAATTCTGAAGCCACCCCGGCGGGCCCTGTCTGGCTCGCCACGGTGCTTAACACTTGCGCACAAGCGCCCGACTTGAAATCCGACTTGTCGCCCTTAGCTGGTGCAACTGGCCCTGGCGCCCGGTGCGACCTGTCTTTGCAATCCCAATTTTCAATCGTTTGAGATAACACCATGAGCAAACAAACCCTGTCCTTTCAGGCCGAAGTGGCCCAGCTGCTGCATTTGGTCACCCACTCCCTGTACTCCAACAAAGAAATTTTTCTGCGTGAGCTGATCTCCAACGCGTCCGACGCCTGCGACAAACTGCGCTTTGAAGCGCTCAACCAGTCGGATCTGTACGAAGACGCGCCCAATCTGGAAGTGCGGGTGAGTTTTGACAAGGCCGCCAACACGCTGACCATCGCCGACAACGGCATCGGCATGAGCACGCAAGAGGCCATCGACCACCTGGGCACGATTGCTAAGAGCGGTACCAAAGACTTCATGAGCCGCCTGAACACCGATCAGAAATCCACCGCCACCGAGCAAGGCCAGCTCATCGGGCAATTCGGTGTGGGCTTTTATTCGGGCTTCATCGTGGCTGACAAGATCACCGTGGAGTCGCGCCGCGCGGGACTGAAAGCCGAAGAAGGCGTGCGCTGGATCAGCGGCGGCACCGGCGACTTCGAAGTGGAGGCGATCACCCGTGCGCAACGCGGCACCAGCATCATCCTGCACTTGCGCGAAGACGCTCAAGACTATCTGAACAGCTGGACGATCAAGGGCATCATCAACAAGTACGCCGACCACATCAGCCTGCCCATCCTGATGCAAAAAGAAGAGTGGAAGGAAGGCGAAGCGGTTGAAGGCGGCGGCACCAAGGGCGGTGAGATGGTGCTCACCGACACCTGGGAAACCGTCAACCA
>CANGMW010000276.1 GCA_947454695.1 Comamonadaceae bacterium
AGGCAAGGATGAGGGCAAAGTGACCGAGTTCTGGGATCATGGTTTAACTGCGTCTTTATTTTTTTGCGCTTCATCCAGCGCGTGTTTGGCCTGCGGGGGCATGTAGTTCTCGTCGTGCTTGGCCAGCACTTCGCTGGCAGTGAAAAGACCATCCGCACCGAGACGACCTTGCACCACGGCACCTTTGCCTTCCTTGAAGAGGTCGGGCAGGATGCCGGTGTAGGCCACCGGAATATCTTTGACCATGTCAGTCATGGTGAAGTACACGGTCAGGTTGTCGCGCTTGAGCGAGCCGTCTTTGACCATGCCGCCAATGCGAAAGGCCTGCCCCTTGGGGGCTTTGCCGGCGGCCACTTCGGACGGGGTGACGTACAAGGCGATATTACTGTTCAAGGCATTGAGCACCAGCGCCGCCGCGATGCCCACCGCCACCAAGCCGCCGCCAATGATGGCCGCACGTTTTTTCCAGCGTTTCATGACGCCTCCTTGTCCAGTTGATCCGCCAGCGACTGACGCCGCAGGCTGCGCAGGATGTTGTGCTGGCGCACACGCACCAGCCAGGGCTCAGCCAGCATGGCCAGCGCGCACACGCCAAAGCTGCCCCACACATATAAGCCATAGCCGCCCATGGCGAAAAAATCAGCGGGTGAATTCCACATCATGCGCGCACCTCCGGCAAATGTTTGACCCAATCGGTATGGGACTCGCGCTCCAGGATGACGGCACGCACCCGCATGAGCGCCACCGCGATTGAATACATCCACAAGCACAGTGCCATGAGCAACATGCCCCACAGCATGGTCATGGCCATGGTGGGCGACTTGTTGAGTGACACCGAGGCCCCTTGGTGCAGGGTATTCCACCACTTCACCGAAAAATAGATGATGGGAATGTTCACCACCCCCACCAGCACCAGCACCGCACCGGCTTTGTCAGCGCGTCGCGGGTCGTCAATGGCGGAGTGCAAGGCCATATAGCCCAAGTACAGGAAAAACAGGATGAGCTCTGAGGTCAGGCGCGCGTCCCAGACCCACCAGGTGCCCCACATGGGTTTGCCCCAGAAGGCGCCCGTCCACAAAGACAAAAACGCCATGAGCGCACCGGTCGGTGCCAGCGCCTGCACCATCATGCCCGACAGGCGCGCATTGAGCGACAGCCCCAAGGCGGCCCAAAGCGCCATGACGATGTAAATGAACATGGACATCCATGAGGCGGGCACATGGATAAAGATGATGCGGTAGCCCTCGCCTTGCGTCGCATCAGTGGGGGCGACAAAAAAGCTCAGCCACAGGCCGATACCGCCAAAGACAGCCGCTAAAGCCCAGAACATGGGAATCATTTTTCCCAGCACAGGGTAGAAGCTGGACGGGCTGGCGAACTTGAACCAGTTGATCAGACGAAAACTCATTCCAATGCAATCCTCAAAGCGGCTGTGGTTGCCCACGGTGCAAAAAAAGTAGCCAGCGCCAAAAGCGCCGCCAACAAAGACAAATGCCCACCTACGTCCAGCCCTGCCACCTGCGCCTGCACGGCACCGGCGCCGAAAATAAGAGCCGGCACATACAGCGGCAAGACCAGCAAACTCAACAACACGCCCCCGCCCCGCACACCCAGTGTCAGGGCAGCGCCAATGGCGCCGATCATTGACAGCAAGGGTGTACCCAGCAGCAGGGCCAGCATGAGCACCCCCAAGGCTTGCGCGTCCAAGTCAAACTGTATGCCTAAAACCGGGGCAATGAGCACCAAGGGTAAGCCGCAGACCAGCCAGTGCGAAACAATTTTTCCTGTCACCAGCATGGCCAAGGGGGTTGGCGACAAGGCCATTTGCTCCAAGGTGCCATCCGCGTGGTCGGCGGCGAACATGCGCTGCAAACCCAGCATGGAGGCCAACAGTGCGGCCACCCACAACACGCCGGGTGCGATTTTGCGCAACAGCGCCGGCTCCGGCCCGATGCCCAGTGGAAACAGGCTGGTCACGATCACAAAAAAGAACAAGGCGGTAAGCACCTCGGTCTTGGAGCGCAAGGCCAGCAACAAGTCGCGTCGGATGACGGCCAGCATGCCCCTCATAACTGCACCACCCGTGCGCCGGGCATCGGCATGCTTTGGTGGCTTGTCAAAATAGCCATGCCACCGGCCTGCAGGTGCTGCCCAATCAAGGCCGAGAGCATGTCCACGCCCTTCACGTCCAGCGCGGTGAAAGGCTCGTCCAAAATCCACAGGCTGGCCTTGCGGGTGAGCAATCGCGCCAGCAGAACCCGGCGTTTTTGGCCCGCAGACAAAAACCGCACCGCCAGCTCTTCGCGGCCTTTCAGACCAAAGCGGTGCAGCGCCGTCAGCGCTTCGGCATCGGACAGGACAGCGCCATCGAGTTCTGCTGCGAACAGGAGGTTTTCCAAAGGGGTTAATTCTTCTTTCAAGGCGCCGTGGTGACCCAAAAACATGCGCTGTTGGCGGAAATCATCCTCCGCGAGCGTCAAGGGGTTTTGGTTCCAGAAAATAGCGCCTTCAGCAGGTTGGGCCAGGCCAGCGAGCATGCGCAGCAGACTGGTTTTGCCAGCACCGTTTTCACCCCGCACGTGCAGCCACTGGCCAGCGTCGATCGAGAGATCGAGCCCGGCGAACAAGCGGCGTTCACCCCGCACACAGCTCAGCCCCTTGGCACTCAACATGTCGTGAAAATTCCCGGATTCATTGTTAAACGGGCCCGTCTGTGAGGACGGGCCCGCTACGTTGTGCACAGTCAAGGGTGATTGTACCTACCCCTGCCCCCCGCGATTTAATCTTCGTCGGGTTCTTCGTACTCTTTAGGCAGCTGGTGCGCAATGCCTTTATGGCAATCGATACAGGTCTTGCCGGCCTCTTTGGCTTTCATGTGTTTGCGATACGGCGTTTGTTTTTGCAACTCAGGGCTCATGGCGTCAAAGTTGTGGCAATTGCGGCATTCCCGCGAATTGCTGTCTTTCATGCGCGCCCACTCGTGAGATGCCAATTTCATGCGCTTGGCCTCGAACTTTTCGGGGGTATCAATGCTGCCGGTGATCTTGCCCCACACTTCAAAACTGGCTTGGGATTTGCGGATAATTTTGTGCACCCAGTCTTTGGGCACATGGCAATCCGAGCAAATAGCGCGCACGCCGCTGCGGTTGCTGTAGTGGATGGTCTGCTTGTATTCCTGATAGACCGTGTCGCGCATCTCGTGACAGGTGGTACAGAACTCCAGCGTGTTGGTCATTTCCATACCGGTGTTGAAAGCACCCCAGAACAAAATACCGCCCACAAACGAGAC
>CANGMW010000277.1 GCA_947454695.1 Comamonadaceae bacterium
ACCCTGGGTTGCGCTGAAGTGCGTGTCGTCGGCCCCAAAACCCTGGTGCCGTCCGACATGGCGCCCATGGGCGTGCGCGTGTGCCACACGCTGGAGGAAGGCATTCGCGGCTGCGACGTGGTCATCATGCTGCGCCTGCAAAACGAACGCATGAGCGGCGCCTTGTTGCCGTCGAGCCAGGAGTTTTTCAAGAGCTTCGGGCTGACGCCCGAGAAGCTGCAACTGGCCAAGCCCGACGCCATCGTGATGCACCCGGGCCCCATCAACCGCGGTGTGGAAATCGATTCGGCGGTGGTCGACGGGCGGCAAAGCGTGATCCTGCCGCAGGTCACCTTCGGCATTGCCGTGCGCATGGCCGTGATGAGCATCGTCGCAGGAAACGAGGCATAAAGATGAAGCTACTGATCAAAGGGGGCCGGGTGATCGATCCGGCAAGCCAGCGCGACGAGATCGCCGACGTGGCCGTGGCGGCCGGTCGCATTCTGGCCATCGGCAAAATCCCGGCCGATTTTTCGCCCAGTCGCACCATCGACGCCGCGGGCTGCATCGTGGCGCCGGGCCTGGTGGATCTGGCGGTTCGCCTGCGCGAGCCCGGCCACGAGCATGAAGGCATGCTCGAATCCGAAATGGCCGCCGCAGTGGCCGGCGGGGTCACCAGCCTGGTCTGCCCGCCCGATACCGAGCCCGTGCTAGAAGAGCCCGGCCTGGTGGAAATGCTCAAGTCGCGCGCTGAAAAATTGCACCAAGCCCGTGTGTTCCCCTTGGGCGCGCTCACGCGCGACCTCAAAGGCGAAGTGCTGACTGAAATGGTGGAGCTCACTGAAGCGGGTTGTGTGGGCTTTAGCCAAGCCGATGTCCCCGTGCAAAACACCCAGGTGATGCGACGCGCTATGCAATACGCCAGCACCTTCAACTACGCGGTCTGGCTGCGCGCCCAGGAGTACTACCTGGGTCAGGGCGTGGCTGCCAGCGGCGCGCTGGCTACGCGGCTGGGCTTGAGTGGCATTTCCACCTCCGCCGAGACCATTGCCATGCAGGTGATTTTTGAACTGATGCGCGGCACCGGCGCGCGCGTGCACCTGTGCCGCATCAGCAGTGCTGCCGGCGTGGCGCTGGTGCGCCAGGCCAAGGCCGAGGGGCTGGCGCTGACCTGTGATGTCAGTATCAACTCCCTGCACTTGACCGAAAACGACATCGGCTACTTTGACAGCCGCTTGCGCCTGAACCCGCCCGTGCGCCAGCAGGCCGACCGCGAGGCCCTGCGCCAAGCGCTGGCCGATGGCACCATCGACGCGCTGGTGTCCGACCACACCCCGGTGGACGAAGACGCCAAGGCTTTGCCCTTTGCCGAGAGCGAACCCGGCGCCACGGGCGTGGAGTTGTTGCTGAGCCTGGCCCTTAAGTGGGGTGCGGACAGCGGCGTGGGACTGACGCGCGCCTTGGCAGTGCTGACCAGCGATCCTGCTCGGGTGTTGGGCGCCTCGCTGGGCACCTTGCAGGCCAGTGCGGGCCAGTTGGTGGTGGGGGGCGTGGCCGACCTGTGCGTCTTTGATCCCAAGAGCGACTGGGTGGTACAGCCCGGTGCCTTGCAAAGCCAAGGCAAACACACGCCCTTTGAAGGTTATGAGTTGCCCGGACGGGTGCGCTACACCGTGGTGGGCGGACATCTTGCATACCCTGCTTGAGTGGGGGCTGGCTGTGCGTGGGGTCTGGCGCTTGTTGCGCGCCCTGACACATCTCGTGTCAGGCCTGCTCACCATCCTGATGCTTTTTCCATGGCTTTCGGCAACGCGTCGCGAGCAGCAGGTGCAACGATGGTCGCAGCGCATGGTTCACCAACTCGGTATCGCGCTGGACGTACAAGGCCAGCCTGCGCAAGACGGTCCCCTGCTGATAGTGGCCAACCATATTTCCTGGCTGGACATCACCGCGCTACATGCCGCCTGCTATTGCCGCTTCGTCTCCAAAGCCGATGTGAAGGCCTGGCCCCTGATCGGTGCGCTGGCCAAGGGAATCGGGACCCTGTTCATTCAGCGCGAATCCCGACGTGACGCGCAGCGGGTGGTGCACACCATGGCGCAGAGTCTGCTGGACGGCGATGTGTTGGCCGTGTTCCCGGAGGGCACGACGGGTGACGGCGACACGCTCCTGCCCTTTCATGCCAACTTGCTGCAAGCCGCCATTTCTGCAGATGCGCCCATCCAGCCGGTGGCTTTGCAATACCTGCAAGCCAAGACCGGACAGCGCAGCAAGGCCGTCTCCTATGTGGGCGATGAGACCTTGGTGGGTTCGGTCTGGCGCACGGTTGCCAGCCCGCACGCCATCGCGGTACGCATCAGCTTTGGCACGCCCCAGCTGTGCGCCGGGCGCGATCGCCGTGTCTGGGCGCAGGACCTCGCACACGCCATTGAACAAATGCGGCGCAGTGGGCCCGGCCCGCAAACCACGGGCCACTGAGCTCAGCGTTTCACCGGTCCCAGTTGTCATGGTTGTCATGGAGAGTTCTTGATGCAAGCTTTGCTCCAAAGGGTGAAAGATGCCCGGGTTGAGATCGATGGCCACACGGTGGGCTCAATCGCGCAAGGTTTGCTGGTGCTCATGTGTGCCGAACGCGGGGACACCGATGACATCGCCCAGCGCCTGTTGGCCAAGCTGCTGAAGTTACGCATCTTCAGCGACGAGGCCGGCAAAATGAACCTCAGCGTGCAGGACGTGCAAGGAGGCTTGTTGGTGGTGAGCCAATTCACTTTGGCGGCCGACACCCGCAGTGGCACCCGTCCCGGTTTTGCCGCCGCGGCCTTGCCCGATGAAGCACGGCGCCTGTACGACCACTTTGTCTTGCTCGCCCAGGCGGCGCACCCGATCGTGCAGACTGGTCAATTTGGCGCGGACATGCAGGTGCATCTGGTCAACGACGGGCCAGTCACTATTCCCCTGGTGGTGCGCTAACAAGCGCACAATCAGGACAGAGCATGTCCTGGAGGCGCAAGATGGTCACGAACCCATATTTCAAAAGACTGAGAACCCGCACCCGTCTCGCTATGGGGATGAGCGCGTTGGCTTTGCTCACCGCTTGTGCCAGCCCCACGCCGGTGAGTCGTTTGGCCCTGCCGCCGGTGACCCTGATTCAAGGACAGCTGTCGGCGCTGGATGCCCAAGGTTTTGTCCTGACCGATGCCTCCGGTGCGATTGCGGTGGCGGCGGCGGTGCCCAAGGACAAGCAGGGCTTGCTGAGCAGCGGGCAAACCGTCAAGGTCTACGGCAATTTGCGTAGTGGTGCAG
>CANGMW010000278.1 GCA_947454695.1 Comamonadaceae bacterium
GCGTATTTGTTGCCTGGCTTTGTGGGACGTGCGCCCTGGCGCAGCGATGACATCACCGCCTTTGGTGTGATGCTCGATTTGGCGCAAGGCCAGTCCAATTGGCTCGCGCCCCGTCTCATGGGCATCGCTCCCGAGATTGACGCGTTGTTGCCCTACTGGCTGGGCGCTTGGGCCTTGCAACTCGCACCGAGCTGGATTGCGCCGGATTTTGCGGCACGCCTGCCCTTCATGGCCATGCTCGGCCTGACCTTGGTCGCCGTTTGGGAAGGGACTTACTACCTGGCACGCAGTCCGCAAGCGCAGCCCGTCGCGTTCGCTTTTGGCGGAGAAGCCTCCGCGCCCGAGTACGCACGCGCCATGGCCGATGGTGGCTTGCTGGCGTTCATCGCCTGCCTGGGACTCGCCCAAATCTCGCACGAAACCACCCCGGCGCTGGCCCAGCTGTGTTTCACCTCTTTGACATTTTTTGCCGTGGCAGCCATGCCTTACCACCGGCTGGTTCCCGCGCTGTCCGCAGCCACCGGCCTGGTCGGCCTGACCCTGTCGGGCGGCCCCACCATGGCGGTGCTCTTGGGGGCGGGCAGCCTGCTCATTCACTTGCTGGACACCACGCCTGCCACACTGGAGCGACGCCACAAACGCAGCGGTCTGTGGTTGCTGGCAGTCATGACCTTGGGTGTGGCGATGCTGGCAACGTTCTTGCACCTGTGGGTTTGGCGTATTGAGTTGCCGCGCGCCACCTGGTCGAATTGGAAAAGTTTAGGCACTTTGCTCTTGTGGTTCACCTGGCCGGCCTCGCCGCTGGTCTTGTGGACCTTGTGGCGCTGGCGCCATCAGTTGTTGATCTTGCGGGTCAGCCGGCACTTGTCCTTGCCTTTGTGGCTGATCGCCATCGCCTTGGGCGCCACCCTGGTCACCCAAGCCGCCGACCGCTCACTGTTGTTGGCCCTGCCTGCGCTGGCGGCCTTGGCTGCTTTCGCACTGCCCACGCTCAGCCGCAGTGTGGCCGCCCTGATCGACTGGTTCACCTTGATTTTTTTCACCAACTGCGCGCTGGTGATCTGGGTGGTTTGGATTGCCATGCAAACCGGTGTGCCACCCCAGCCTGCGGCCAATGTGGCGCGTCTGGCACCGGGCTTTGAATCGCGCTTTGTCATCCTGCCCTTTGTCTTTGCGGTGCTGGCCACGCTGGCTTGGGCCTGGCTGGTGAAATGGCGCATCGGGCGCCACCGGGCGGCCATCTGGAAGAGTCTGGTGCTGTCCGCCGGAGGCGCGGCCTTGTGCTGGCTCTTGCTCACCACGCTGTGGATGCCCTTGTTGGATTACGCACGCAGCTATGTCCCCTTGGTGCGGCGCATCGAAGCGGTGGCAGGTGCCGATCGCTGTATTCAAACGTTTGGTCTGCCCCCCGGCCTGATGGCAGCCCTGAAGTTCCACACGCCTTTGGTCTTGCACCCCCCTTTCAAGAGCGACAGCTGCCCCTGGCTGGTGGTGGATCTTGAAGCCTACACGGCCAATCCCGCCATGGTGGAGTCCACCCGCTGGAAGCAACACAGCAGCTTGGGACACCCCCGCGAGGGCGAGGAGGATGTCGTGATCTTCCAGCGCAAGTCTGCGGCTTCAGGCCCCTGATTCCGTGTCCGAACTCAAGACCATCGCCCGCCACGCGGGCTCAGTCCTCGCCGGCCAATTGGCGACCATGGCGTTTGGTGTCACCGACACCATCGTGGCGGGTCGCTACGGCCAAAGTTCGCTGGCCGCCCTCTCCGTGGGCTCCGCCATCTACATGAGCATTTACGTCGGCTTGATGGGGGTACTCCAACCCCTGTTGCCGGCCTGGGCCGAATTGCATGGCGCACGTCAGCATTCGGCGCTGGGGCGTTCCGTTCGCCAAGCGCTCTACCTGGGCCTGATCCTGGTGGGCTTGGGCATCTTCGGGCTGCTCAACCCGGGGCAGCTGCTGAATTGGGGCGATGTCCCCGATGCGCTGCGCACAGAGATCACCACCTACCTGGCCTTGCTGGCGTTGGCCTTGCCGCCGGCGCTGTTGTTTCGCATGTACAGCACCCTCAACCAGAGTCTGGGCAAGCCCCTGATGGTGACGTGGCTGCAACTGGGCTCGCTCTTGCTCAAAGTGCCGCTGTCGATCTGGTTCACCTTCGGGGGGCTGGGACTGCCGGCACAAGGCTTGGTAGGTTGTGCTTGGGCCACGCTGCTGGTGAACTACGTCATGCTGGCTTTGGCCCTGTGGCTGCTGCGGCATGACGCGCTGTACCAGCCCTACCGGATCTGGCAAAAGCCTGAGCCACCTCATTGGCCCACGATTGCGCATTTTGCGCGCCAAGGCATCCCCAGCGGCCTGGCCATTCTGGTGGAAGTCACCTCCTTCACCTTGATGGCCCTGTTCATTGCGCGCCAAGGTACCGTGGCAGCGGCCAGTCATCAAATCGCCGCTAACCTGGCTGCCGTGCTGTACATGGTGCCGCTGGCCATCGGCATTGCCACGAGCGCGCGCATCAGCTTCTGGCTAGGTGCGGGGCATCCCCTTAAAGCTCGCCACGCCGTGTCAGTGGGCTTTGGCATGGTGACGCTCAGTGCGCTGTCACTGGCCGCCGCCTTGGTGCTGGCGCGCTATGTCTTGGCCAACCTGTACGCCAGCAGCCCACCCGTGGTTGAACTCAGTGCCCTCTTGCTCATGTGGGTCGCTGCTTTCCATTTGTTCGATGGCTTGCAGGCCTTGGCGGTGTTTGTGCTGCGCTGCTTTCGCATCACCTTGGCGCCACTCCTCGTGTACTGCGTGATGCTGTGGGGTGTGGGCTTGTATGGCGGCTACCGGCTGGCCTACCTGGGACTCGGGCCACTGCAGGCCTTACAAACACCCGCTGCTTTTTGGATGACGGCCAGTGTCGCTTTGGCGATCACTTCACTCCTGATGTGGGGCATGGTTTGGCAAGTCATGCGTCGCGACGCACCCCCAAGTTGAATCGTCAAGCTCAAGGGCCTGCGGCTTACACGCTGCAAAGCCCAAGGAGACGCAGCTCACACGCTGCAAAGCTCAAGGGCACGCAGCTTACACGCTGCGAAGCTCAAGGAGACGCAGCTTACACGCTGCGTAAGCGGCTGGCGGGAAAGAGGATAGAGAAGTGCGAGCCTCGGCCCACGACACTCTCAATCACCAGCTCTGCGCCGTGGCGCTGCGCTACGTGCTTGACGATGGCCAGCCCCAGTCCTGTGCCCCCGGAGTCGCGCGAGCGGCTACGGTCCACCCGGTAAA
>CANGMW010000279.1 GCA_947454695.1 Comamonadaceae bacterium
GGCTGTAGTCCTTGCCGGTGGGTCGGCCTGCCTGCACGTCAGCAATCGCGCCGTTGAGGATGGGGCGGAAGTACCACATGGCGTTGGCGAACACGGTGCCAGGGTAACGCGGCATGTAGTCGATCAGCGAACCCACCGATAGTTTGCCGCGTGCCTTGGCTGCGTCAGCGGTACCGATGCGCTCACCAAACAGAATGTCGCAACCGCCGTCCAACTGGGCCAGCGCAGCCTCTTTGGCTTTGGGTGGGTCAAACCAGGTGTTGATGAAGGCGACCTGGAAGGTGGCGTCGGGCTTGACCTCGCGCACGCCCTGGCGGAAGGCGTGGATCAGGCGGTTCACTTCGGGGATGGGATAGCCACCCACAGCGCCGAGCTTGCCGGTTTTGGTCATGTGACCGGCCAGGATGCCGGTCAGGTAGGCTGCTTCATGGTTCCAGGTGCCGAAAGTGCCAAAGTTGGATGCTTGCGGGCCGCCGCTGGAGCCGCACAAAAACGCCACTTTGGGGTAGTCCTTGGCGACAGCGCGGGCGTCTTTTTCCACGCCATAGACCTCACCCACGATCAGCTGCACGCCTTGCTCGGCGTACTCGCGGATCACGCGGGGGTAGTCGGTGTTGGCCACCGATTCCGAGAACTTGTACTCAATGATGCCTTCGGCGTCCGCCTGCTTGCAGGCCTCGTGGATGCGCGAGTTCCAGGCGTTTTCCACCGGGTCGCTGTGCAAGCCGGCGACTTTGATGCGGGCCCCTGCCGCGAGTGCTGCATTGCTCAGCCAGGGCAGGGCCGCGCCTGCGGCCAATCCGCTCAGGATTCTGCGGCGCATGTTGTCGGTATGGGTCATGGGTACTCCAATCAAGGGTGGTCGGCCGCTGGGGAGCCGAAAAAAGGAACCAGCAAAAAAATCAGGTACCCGCGCGCTCCAGCATGGCGTGCAGCAGCACGTTGCATCCGGCGGTGATGTGTTCGGGCTTGGCGTCTTCGATTTCGTTGTGGCTGATGCCGTCTTTGCAGGGTATGAAGATCATGCCGCTGGAAGCCAGTTTGGCCATATAGACCGCATCGTGGCCGGCACCGGAGACCACGGGCATATTGGAGTAACCCAGTTTTTTGGCGGAGCGCGCAACCGCGTCAATGCAGTCGGCATGGAAGCCGATGGCCGAATAGCTGGAGACCAGCTCAATCTTCACGTCCAGCCCGGTTTCGGTGGCTTTGCGGGCGGCAAAGGCTTTCACCTCGTCGGCCATTTGGTCCACCAGCGCGTCGGTGCTGTTGCGCAGGTCGATGCTGAACTTGACCCGCCCGGGAATCACGTTGCGGCTGTTGGGGAAGACCTGCACCATGCCGACGGTGCCGCGTCCATGCGGCGCGTGGCGCAGGGCAGACGCCACCACTTCTTGCATGATGTGCGTGGCCACCTGCATGGCGTCGCGGCGCAGCGCCATGGGGGTGGGGCCGGCGTGGGCTTCCATGCCGGTCACGGTGCAGTCAAACCAGCGGATGCCAAGCACGCCCTGGACCACGCCAATGGTGACGTCGTTGTCCTCTAACACCGGGCCGAGCTCGATATGCGTCTCAAAGTACGCGCCGATGGGATGGTCACCGGGCTCCTGATCGCCGATGTAGCCGATGCGTGCGAGTTCGTCTTTCACCGAGACGCCGGTGGTGTCGGTGGCAGCGTAGGCGTGTTCCAGCGTGAAAGCTTTGGCGAATACGCCCGAGCCCATCATCACCGGCACAAAGCGGGAGCCTTCTTCGTTGGTCCAGAAGGCCACCTCGATGGGCGCTTCGGTCTCGATGCCGAGATCATTGAGCGTGCGCACCACTTCAATACCCGCCAGCACGCCGTAGTTACCGTCGAACTTCCCGCCCGTGGGTTGGGTGTCGATATGGCTGCCGGTCATGATGGGCGGCAGGCTGTTGTTGCGCCCGGGGCGGCGCATAAAGCCGTTACCGATCTTGTCGATGGTTACCGTCATGCCGGCCTCGCGCGCCCAGCGCGTGACCAGATCGCGGCCCTGCTTGTCCAGGTCGGTGAGCGTCAGGCGGCAGACACCGCCCTTGGGCGTTGCGCCGATCTGCGCCAACTCCATCAGCGAGGCCCACAGACGCTCGCCGTTGATGCGGATGGTGGAGATATCGATGGTGCTCGTGGTGCTCATGGTGCAGTCCTGGGTTCGGGGGGCGGGGCTTTAGCGTGCAACCGACGTGGGCTGCAAAGTTTGGGCGCGCAGTTGCATGGCGTGGAAATTGGCGCTGAAGGCCGGGCGTTTGACATAACGCCCCACGCCACGCTCGGCGCGCAAATCGCCTTGCACAAACACCAGCTTGCCCTGGCTCACGGTGTGGCTGGGAATGCCGCGCACGATGCGGCCTTCAAAGATGTTGAAGTCACCCTTGCTGAACTGGGTCTTGGCGGACAAGGTCTTTGTGCCCTGCGGATCCCAGACCACCAAGTCGGCATCGGCTCCAACCGAGACGCTGCCTTTTTGCGGGTAAATGTTGAACAGCTTGGCTGTGTTGGCCGAGGTGATGGCGACAAATTCGGAGGGCGTGAGCCGCCCGGTGTTGACGCCCGCGTCCCAGATGACGGCCAGGCGCTCTTCCACGCCGCCGCAGCCATTGGGGATTTTGGCAAAGTTGTCTTTGCCGGCCGCTTTTTGCGCGGCGCAGAAGGTGCAGTGGTCGGTGGCCGTGGTGTGCAAGCTGCCGGCTTGCAGGCCGCGCCACAAAAATTCCTGGTTGCCCTTGGGGCGGAAGGGCGGGCTCATGACATGGCCAGCTGCAAACGCGAAGTCCGGGTCGCGGTAGACGCTGTCGTCAATCACCAGATGTCCGGCCAGCACTTCGCCGTAGACGCGCTGCCCGCGCGCACGGGCGCGTGCGATGGCCTCGGCCGCTTCAATGCAGCTCACATGCACCACATAAATCGGCACATTCAGCACATCGGCGATCGCGATCGCGCGGTTCGCCGCTTCGCCTTCGACCATGGGCGGGCGGGACAGCGGGTGGCCTTCGGGGCCGGTAATACCCATGTCTGCCACGGTCTGCTGCAGTAAATAGACCAGCTCGCCGTTCTCGGCATGTACCGTGGGCATCGCACCGAGCTCCAGGCTGCGCTTGAAGCTGTTCACCAGGGTTTCGTCGTCGCACATGATGGCGTTTTTGTAAGCCATGAAGTGCTTGAAGCTGTTCACACCTTCTTCTTGGACCAGGGTTCCCATTTCCTGGCGGACTTGCTCGCTCCACCA
>CANGMW010000280.1 GCA_947454695.1 Comamonadaceae bacterium
CGCCCGAGTCGAGCAGCCACTGGAAGGTGTCGGGCATCTCGTCGCACAAAATTTTGCGCAAGCCATCGTTGTCGCGCCAGGCCATGTCGCCGGCAAAACCCGGCATGTCAGCCCAGTGGTCGTGCGGGTTGTCCACCACGCCGCGCTTTTTTTGGTGCGGCGTCTGGGTCGCACTCACCGAGCCGATCGACCAGGCCGTGGAGCCGCCAAGCTCGGCATTCTTTTCCAGCAGCAGCACCTGCGCGCCACTGGCACGCGCTTCAATCGCTGCGGCCAGGCCTGCGCCGCCGCCGCCCACCACAATGACATCAAAGGAAGTATTCACGGTATTCATCGTTGGCTTGAGCTTACAAGGGAAGTCTTAACCGATAAACACGCAGGTTTTGTGCCTGAATCAACCCGGCTCAGACCATGCCGCCGTTGGGCTGAATGATTTGCCCATGCACCCAGGACGCTTTGTCCGAGGCCAGAAAGCTCACCACCTCGGCCACCTCGTCGGGCTGGCCCACGCGGTTGAAGGGGCTCATGCCGGCCGAGCGGGCCACCGCCGCCTCGTCCTTGCCGGCGCGGAACAGGTCTGTGTCCACCGGGCCGGGGGCCACGCCATTGACGCGAATTTTGCGCGGCGCCAATTCTTTAGACATAGAGCGCAAGAGGCTCTCCACCGCGGCCTTGGTCGCGGTGTACGGGCCGCCGCCGGGCACGGCCACACGCACCATGGAGGTGGTCAGGCCGATGATGTTGCCGCCGTCGAGCACATGTTGGGCCGCCGCGCTCAACACATTGAAGGCACCCACGATGTTGACCTCGACCAGCTTGCGAAAGTTCTCGGGGTCAAACGTTGCCATCGGGCCGGGCGGCACGTTGATACCGGCGTTGGCCACCACGCAGTGCGGCATCGCGCCAAAGTCTTTGGCCACATCGGCAAACGCTTTCGCCACCTGAGCCGCGTCGCGGATGTCCACCGCATAGCCTTTGGTTTTGCTCGCGCCAATGTGCGCGGGCACATTAGGCGCGCTGCTGACATAGGTGTAGGCCACGTCATAACCGCTCTCGGCCAGTTTATGCACACAAGCCGCGCCAATGCCGCGCGTGCCGCCGAAAACGAGTGCCAATTTATTGCTCATCAAAATCTCCAAAAAGAAAAACAGGGTTTTATTCAGTGCCACCGCGAAACCGGCTTCGCCGGGCCGCTGGTGGCGTCCCCCTCAGGGGGAAGACGGCCGCAGGCCGGCACAGGGGGGCGGGTCACGCCTTCCAGGGCTTGCCGTACGCCGGCTCCTTGTAAGGTATGGGCGGCAACTGCCAGGTGCCGGTGGACGGCGGGCGTACCTCGGCGTCCACATGCACATCAATCACACAGGGGCGCTTGTTTTTCAAAGCCATCTGCACGGTCTGACCCAGATCCTGCGGGCGGGTGACGGTGTAGCCATCGGCACCACAGGCGCGCGCCCAGGCGGCGAAGTCGGGGTTGTAGCGCTCACCGGTTTCGCCATGGTAGAAGGCCGTGCCGATTTCGCGGCCATTGAACAAACCGTATTGCAGGTCGCGGATCGCGCCCCAGGCAAAGTTGTTCCAGATGATCCAGATCACCGGCAACTTGTACTCCACCGCAGTGCACAGCACATAGGGCGCCATGGTGAAGCCGCCATCGCCCACCACCGCCACACAGGGCCGATCGGGCGCGGCCAACTGCGCACCCAGCACGCCGCACACGCCAAAGCCCATGGACGAATAGCCCCAGCTGTTGAGCATGCTTTGCGGCCGCTTGGCCTGCCAGAACTGCATGAACCAGTTGTGGTGCACGCCGGAGTCCAGCGCCAAAATCACATCGTCGGGCAAGACCTTTTGCAAAGTACCCACCACAAACTCGGGGCGCAAGGGGCTGGTGGAATCGCTAAAGTGCGGGCGCACAAACTGCTCCCATTGCGCCTGCCAGGACTGCACTTGCGCCAGCCAGGGCACGTAGCGCTGGGCGCTGATCTGGGGCTGTGCGGGCAGGGCTTTGAGCAGCTGCTCGGTGAACACCTGGATGTCGGCAATGATGCCCAGCGTAGGCGCGTAATTGCGACCCAGCTCTTGAGGATCAATGTCCACATGCACCAATTTTGTCTTGGGGAAATTCCAGGAATAGCCCTCATGCCAGCTCGATGAGCTGCGGTCGTCAAAGCGGGTACCCAGGGTGATCACCAGATCGGCACGGCGGCCGGCTTCATTGGCGGGGTAAGCGCCGTTGCGCCCGATAAAGCCCAGCGCCAGCGGATGGTCACCGGCAATGCAGCCCATGCCGTTGGGCGAGGTGATGACCGGGATGCCCAGCCGCGTGGCCAGTTCGGTGATCTGCGGGCCGGCCTCCGACAAGGTGGCGCCGTGACCGATGAAGAAGACCGGCTGGTGTGCGACGGCGAGCAGGGCCAGTGTGGCGCTCACATCGGCTTCGCTGGCGCCCGGACGGTGCGCGCGGTGCACGTGGGAAGGCGGCGGCAACTCGACGTCGGCTTCTTCCTGGTAGACGTTGTAGGGGATGTCCAGGTTCACCGGACCCGGTCGGCCGGTGACCATGGTGTCCATGGCCTGGCGCAAGGCCAGCGGCAACATGTCCACCCGCGTGGGCTGAAAGGCGCGCTTGACGACTGGTCGCATGACCTGCGCGAAATCGGCCTGGTTGTGTTTGTACAGTTCTTGAAACGGCGCACGGTTGTGCTGCGAGGTGGGCACATTGGAGGTGATGGCCATGAAGGCCGAAGAATCCGACAGCGCGGTCGCACAGGCCATGACCATATTGGCCGACCCCGGGCCGGTGGAGGTGAGTGTGGCCACCGGTTGGTGCTTCACGCGGTAGTAGGCGTCGGCCATGTGGCCCGCACACTGTTCGTGGCGCGGTGAGATGAGCTCGATCTTGTCGCGCACGTCGTACAGCGCATCCAGAATGCCCACATTGCCATGGCCGCAGATGCCAAAGATGTAGGGCATCTTTTCTTGAACCAGGTACTGGGCGATGAGCTCGCCGCCTTTCATTGTCGCCATGTCGTGCTTTCTAGGTCTCGGTGTCGTGGTCGGTCAGTGGTGTCGCCCTGACTGTAGATCAGGCGGTTGTGAAGGTGATGATGCGCTCTTCGGTCATTTCATGCACCGCGTAGTGCGGGCCTTCGCGGCCAAAACCGCTGTCCTTGGAGCCGCCATAAGGCATGAGGTCCACGCGCGAGCTCGATGTCTCGTTGATGTGCACCCCGCC
>CANGMW010000281.1 GCA_947454695.1 Comamonadaceae bacterium
ATGTTTTGAAAAGCCGATCTAGACGAACTCAGGGTCGGGCTTTGTGCTGATTTGAAGTTTTAAAGAAAGTGATGCGAGGATGGATACACCACTTCGTTCTGTAAGAACCAATATCGTTCAGTCGATCCGCGCCTTTCGGGTGCCGGAGTTGCAGGAGGCCGCCCAAGGACTGGGTCACCACTTCCTGTATGCCAACTTGGCCAACGCACAGTCCAAACAAGACGTGCTCGATCTGATTGCCCAACAATTCATTTTGGCAACGCACGTCGGCAAAAACTTCGATGCGCTTTACGACTGTTTGACCGACCCGTTGCACAAATCGGGGCCTCAACCGGGCTTTATCGCGGTGCTGGAACACATTCCGGCCAATGTGAAGTTCGACAAAGAGGCACGGGAACAATTACTGGACATCTTTCGGGATGCCGCTGATTACTGGGGGGACCGAAAGATACCCTTCAGGTGCTTCTATTCTTTTCTGTAGCCCGTTCTGCACAAACCAGCCAAGCAGAACGGGCGAACGAGGCAAACGCAGTGGATGTTGTCACGCCCGCCGTGGCCAATGGCATCGAACTGACCGAGGAAGCCGGCGAAAAAATGCCGACTGACAAATTGTTGGATGTATCGCCTTTGGCGCTGCGCATGAGCAGCCCTTTCAATGCGGGCTATTGGCTCGCCGCAGCCTGAACATTCATTTCAGTCTCCAACGTTAAAGGCCCGCTGCAAGCGGGCCTTTTTTCTTGTGGATCCTTGACCGAAACACAAGGCTATGCCGTTGACCAGTCTAAGTGACCGCCTGTGACAGCGCGATGTATTCAGACACGGGCACCTCTTCGGCGCGCCGTTGCAAATCGAACTGACCGGTAAAGTCGCGGGCTTCCAACCAGCGCCCCAAGCTGTGGCGCAAGAGTTTTCGACGCTGGCTGAAGGCGACTTGAACCAGCTCGCTGTACAACTTGACGTCCAGTGGGGCGGGCTCGGGGTGCGGGACCATGCGCACTACGGCGCTGTCTACCCGGGGCGGCGGATCAAAACTTTGCGGCGGCACAAACAGCACATTGTCCATCGCATAACGCCACTGCAGCATCACGCTCAGGCGGCTGTAATCCGACGTACTGGGCTTTGCCACCATGCGGTCAATGACCTCTTTTTGCAGCATGAAGTGCTGGTCTTCAATGACGGCCGCACTGTCTAACAGATGAAACAAAATCGGCGTTGAGATGTTGTAGGGCAGGTTGCCCACCACGCGCAATTTTTGGGGTGCATGTGCTTGCGCCAATGCTGCAAAGTCCACCTTCAACACGTCGGACTCCACCACATCGAGCTGCGGGTGGGTTCGCAAACGCAACGCCAAATCGCGGTCCAGTTCAATCACCGTCAGACGCCCTAAACGCTCCACCAAGGGCTGCGTCAAGGCGGCTAAGCCAGGTCCGATTTCCACCATGGCTTGCCCGGCCTTGGGGTCAATCGCGCTGACGATTGCTTCGATGACGCCTTGGTCAGTCAGAAAATGCTGCCCAAAGCGCTTACGGGCGATGTGCTTCATGCCCTGGGTGCGCAGGCGCGTGCTTGGGGAGTTAAGCCGTCAGTCATGGCTAAACCGGGGCGTCGCGTAATTCAACATAAGCGCGGGCGCGCACATCTTGCAGCCAGCTGGCATACACCTCCGCATACCGCTTTTCACGCAGCATGCTGCGAATCATGTCGCGCTGCTCACGCTCGCTTAGGCGCGCAGTCCGTCTCTCGATCAACTGGATCAAATGAACCCCGAAGCGGGAAATCAAAGGTTGGCTGATTTGCAGCGGCGCGAGCCGCTTAAGAACTTCTTCAAATTCGGGAACAAATTGGCCGGGGTTGGCCCAACCTAAATCACCGCCGCTTGCGGCACTGCCGTCCTGCGAATTTTCTCGAGCCAAAGTAGCGAAATCCGCCTGCCCACTCACGATGCGTTGACGAAAATCATTGAGCATGTCACGCGCCGTTTGTTCGGTGATCTGGGCACTGGGAATCAACAGAATGTGCCGCGCGTGGGTTTGCGTGACCGTCAAGGGAGGCAAGCCAGCCATGCGTTTGTCGAGCAACTTGAGGATGTGAAACCCTGCACCCGAGCGCACGGGCTCGGTGACTTCACCAGGCATCAGGTCTTGGGTGGCTTGCAAAAAAAGCGGCGGGTATTTGTCCGCAGGGCGCAGGCCAAACTCACCGCCGTTGGCTTTTTCTTTGCCATTGGAGTTGGCCTCCACCAAAGCGGCGAAATCCTCCCCCGCACGGGCTTGCGCAGCCACGCCTTTCGCTTTTTCAAGCAATGCGTTGACCTGCTCGGGGCTAGCGTCGTCGGGTACGGCGATCAGCACTTGCGCCATGTTCAGAAGCTGGTTGGCGGGGTTGCTGCTCTTTTCGGTTTCTTCTTTGAAGTATTGGTCCACCTCCAGATCACTGACCCGCACGCGCGGGTCGACCTCGCGTTCACGCAATCGAGTGAGCAACAACTGATCACGCAGTTGATCGCGAAATTGCTTGGGCTCCATGCCTTCTTGTGCAACGCGAAGCCGCAATTCTGCGAGATCCATCTGGTTTTGGCGCGCAACAGATTCCTCGGCTTGGTCGATAGACGGCTCATCAATCTTGATGCCATTTTCTCGGGCCATTTGCAGCTGCACGCGTTCGTTAATCAAGCGGTCTAGCACCTGTCGGGACAACTCTCGCACATTAGGCGCGGGCTTATTTTGCTGTTCGTATTGCAGCAAAATGCGGCGCACTTCCACGGTGACTTGGTGGTTGGTGATGGGTTCAGCGTTCACCACCGCCACAATAAAGTCTGCCGACTGCTGACCCGTGCTTCGTGTGCTGTCCGGCACCGCCATGGCGAATTCCTTGGCTGCGGCTTCTTGCGCACCCTGCGGGGTATCCGCACGCAAGCCTTGCGCATGCGCTACGGCAACCGCCAACAAAACGGCACTGCTCAAAGCCAATAGGCGAAACTTCATAGGTTCAATCGTAATTGCTGAATCTGCTGGTCGAGCCGGTGGGCTCGCGCAAATACTGATAACGCGGAATATTGTTTTTCAAGGTGGACAAGGGATCAATACCCAACCGGGAAAAGCCCACGAACTCTAACTGAAACATCAGACGGTCCGTGCGCGTAGCGAGTCCAGTGGACAAGCTCTCGATCACAACACGGCCCAACCAACACCCTGCATCGTACTCAAAGCCCATGAGCGAATCCACCAGTTTGGCG
>CANGMW010000282.1 GCA_947454695.1 Comamonadaceae bacterium
ACCTTGCCGCCCAGCCAACGGCCCACATGGCGATCGGCCAGGGCGGGGTGGCGCTGCAGCATCTGCTCGGCGGCTGGGCGGGCCCAATCCAGGAGCGCGGTGTCGGTGGCGAGGTCGGCAAAACGCAGCAGCGCCGCGCCCGATTGACGGGCTCCCAAAAATTCGCCCGGGCCGCGGATCTCCAGATCGCGTCGCGCAATTTCAAACCCATCTTGCGTCTCGGCCATGGCTTTGAGGCGCGCGCGCGCCACCTCGCCCAGCCGGGGTGCATCGCCCGTGGCGTACAGCAGCACGCAAGCCGATGCGGCGGCGCCACGACCCACGCGGCCGCGCAGCTGGTGCAGTTGCGACAAACCAAAGCGCTCGGCGTGTTCCACCACCATGAGCGAGGCGTTGGGCACATCCACGCCCACCTCAATCACCGTGGTGCTCACCAGCACGCCCATCTGACCGCCGGCGAACTGCGCCATCACCGCTTTCTTCTCAGCCACCGGCATGCGCGAGTGCAAGAGGCCCACCGTCACCGGCGCAGCGCTGCCCTCTTGCAGCACGGCGCTCAATTCCGCATGCGTTTGGGTGGCATTGACCAGGTCCAGCGCCTCGCTCTCTTCAATCAAGGGGCAAACCCAGTACACCTGCCGCCCCTGCGCGAGCTGGGCACGGATGCGTTCGATCACCTCGTCGCGGCGCTGCTCGGAAATCACCTTGGTCACGATGGGGCTGCGCCCGGGCGGCAGCTCATCGATGGTGGACACATCCAGATCGGCGTAGTAGCTCATGGCCAGCGTGCGCGGAATGGGCGTGGCCGTCATCATCAAAAGATGCGGCTCTCTGGCCGACCCGCCCGTTGACGCATCGGTCTGCGATTTGTCCCGCAAAGCCAAACGCTGCGCCACGCCAAAGCGGTGCTGCTCGTCGATGATGGCCAACGCCAGATTTTTAAACTGCACCTGTTCCTGAATCACCGCATGCGTGCCCACCACCAGCCCGGCTTCGCCGCTTTCGATCAGCGCCAGCATCGCAGCACGCTCTTTTTTCTTCTGGCTGCCGGTGAGCCAGGCCACGCGCACGCCCAGCGGCTCAAGCCACCCCACCAGTTTTCGGAAATGCTGGTCCGCCAAAATTTCAGTCGGCGCCATCAAGGCGCATTGCCAACCGGCGTCCATGCACAAGCACCCCGCCAGCGCCGCCACCACGGTTTTGCCCGAGCCCACATCGCCTTGCAGCAAACGGTGCATGGGCACATCACGGGCCAGATCGCGGGCAATCTCTTCACTCACGCGACGCTGCGCGGGCGTGAGTGAAAACGGCAAGGCGGCCAAGAGTTTTTCAGGCAAGGACAGCGCAGCCCCGGCGGGCCGCACGCTTTGAAGCACCGGCGCGCGCAAAGCGGCGCGCTCGCGGCGCGACTGCAGTTGCGAAAGCTGCTGGGCCAGCAGCTCTTCTGCTTTCAGGCGCTGCCAGGCCGGATGGCTGCGGTCCTCGAGCTCGGCCAGCGACACATCCGGCGTGGGATGGTGTAGGAACTCCAGCGACTGGCGCAGGGTCCACAGCGCTTGACGGGGCCAGGGCGGCGGCAGATCGGGGGCGAACGTTTCAGACAGGTCGGCACGGCTCAGGCCGGACAAGACCGCACGGCGCAAATACGCCTGCGGCAAACCCGCCACCGTGGGGTAGATGGGCGTCAAGGCCACCGGCAAGTCACCGCCGGCAGCGCGGCACTGCGGGTGCATCATGGTCCAGCCCATGAAGCCGCCACGCAATTCACCCCGGGCCCGGATGTGCGCACCCACCGCCAGCGCTTTTTGCTGCGAGGGATAGAAGTTGAAGAAGCGCAGCACGCAGCTGTCGGTGCCGTCGCTCACCGTCACCAGCAATTGGCGACGCGGCCGAAAGCCCACCTCGCAAGCCGTCACCTCGGCTTCGATCTGCACCGTGTCACCGTCACGCGCATCACACAGGCGGGTGATGCGGGTTTCGTCCTCGTAGCGCAGAGGCAGGTGCAGGGCCAGATCAATGTCGCGTCGCAGCCCCAACTTCTCGAGCGCTTTTTGCGGCGCACTCTTGGCCGCAGGTTTCTTCGCTGCTGCGGTTGACGGCGTGGCCACTGCTTTGCCGCTGGCCACTTCACCCGTGGGGGCGGCGGCTTTCTTAGCGGCAACAGAGGTCTTGGTGGGCATGGGACAATTCTGCCTTGTCTTTGGTCAACTTATGAACACCGATTCTTCGCACGACGCCACCCGGGTTTTTACCCTGAGCGATTTTGATTTTGAGCTGCCGCCCGCGCTGATTGCCCAGCACCCGGCCCCGCAACGCAGTGCTTCACGCCTGCTCGATGGCACCGGCGCGCAGCCGGCTGACCGCGTGTTTCACGAGTTGCCCGCGCTGCTGCGCGAAGGCGATTTGCTGGTCTTCAACGACACCAAAGTCGTCAAGGCGCGCCTCTTCGGCGAGAAGCCCACCGGCGGCAAACTGGAGCTGCTGGTCGAGCGCGTGCTCGGCGGCAACCAGGTGGCAGCCCACATGCGGGTCAGCAAAAAACCCGAGCCCGGCACCACCGTGAGCCTGGTGAGCGCCCCCGGCAGCGATGAGCATGTGCGCGCCACGCTCTTGGGTCGCTGGCCCGATGAGCAGGGCGCCTTGTTTCGCTTTGTGCTGAGTAATGACGCCGGCGACGACCCGCACACCTTGATGCAGCGCCACGGCCATGTGCCCCTGCCGCCTTACATCACCCACAGCGACACCGCGCAAGACGAAAGCCGCTACCAGACGATTTTTGCCAGCAAGCCCGGCGCGGCCGCAGCGCCCACCGCGGCCCTGCACTTTGACGAGGCTTTGATGGCGGCCCTTCAGGCGCGCGGTGTGCAAACTGCGAATGTCACCCTGCATGTGGGGGCGGGCACCTTCCAACCGGTGAAGACCGAGAACCTGGCCGAACACCAGATGCACAGCGAGTGGTACGACGTGCCGCAAGCCACGCAAGAGGCGATTGCCCAAACCCGCGCGCGCGGCGGGCGCATTGTGGCGGTGGGCACCACCAGCGTGCGCACGCTGGAATCCTGGGCGCAAACGGGCCAGGCGCAGGGCGACACCCGCATCTTCATCACGCCGGGTTTTGATTTCAAGCTGGTGGATGTGCTGATCACCAACTTTCACCTGCCCAAGAGCACCCTGATGATGCTGGTGAGCGCCTTTGCCGGCCATGCGCACATCATGGCTCTG
>CANGMW010000283.1 GCA_947454695.1 Comamonadaceae bacterium
ACCGGGTCTGAGAGCAAATGCAATGCCGCGCGCTCCACGTCGTTCATGTCCACCCAGCCTCGCTCGCGCTTGAGTTCAGCAAAGGTGTGGATCAGCACGC
Source organism: Comamonadaceae bacterium (assembly GCA_947454695.1). Taxonomy (GTDB): domain Bacteria; phylum Pseudomonadota; class Gammaproteobacteria; order Burkholderiales; family Burkholderiaceae_C; genus CANGMW01. The sequence goes on from CANGMW010000283.1 coordinate 101, forward strand.
GGCTGAGGCGTGTCATGCGTTGCTGGTACAGCCAGGCCTCGTGCTGAGTTTGGGCATCCATGACCCGCTGCACCATGGCTTGGCTCTCGCGCACTTGCGCAATGCCCACCACCTTGTCATTGAATTTTCGGGGCTGGATCTCGCCGGTGAACAAACTCGCCATGACGCCCTGGGCATCCCCTTTGCTAAGGGCCATCTCCAGCGCCACCCCTTTGTCACTGAAGGTTTTCTGCGGCGCTTGACCCAGCACGATGGCGGTTTGGTTCAAGGACGAGCGAATACCGCTCGCCTGAAACAAGGCCTCTTCGGGGGACGACCAGCCTGCCAAGTCCGCAAACACCTCGGCAAAAGGCGGCACGGACGACAAGACATGGCCGTGTTCATCGGCCAGAGCAAACTCAATGCGGCGCGCCAGCGCGGCGGTCAAGGCTTTGTCGGTATTGGACCGACCGTGGGTGAGGATCACCGATTCAAAGTCTGCGCGCGCCGCTGGGTCGCTCAATAAGGCGGAATAAAAACGACGCCACACCAGATCCACCGCCTGCGCATCGTCTTCCAACAATTCGTATTGGGTAGGTAAACCAAGACGTTGTAAAACGGCCATCGGTGCGGCACGCAGCAAGGCGGCAAACCAGCTGTGAAAGGTTCGGATCTGCACCGAGCGTCCGCTGGCGAGCACTTCACCGTAGAGCGCACGCAAAGGTGCCTGAAGGCTCTGCGCCTGTTCGGGCGGTACGCCACGAATCAGGAGCTCTTGGACCAAGACCTCAGGCGAGGCCTTGGCAAAGGTCTCAAGCCATTCGATGAGGCGTGCGCGCATTTCACCGGCGGCTTTTTTGGTGAAGGTGATCGCCAAGATTTCATGGGGCGCGGCACCATCGAGCAAGGCACGCAGGATGCGGGACACCAGCATCCAGGTTTTGCCGGCACCCGCGCAGGCCTCTACCGCGACATGGCGGCGCGGGTCACACGCGATGGCGTAAAAAGCTTCGCGACTGATGGCTTGGCCATCGCGTTCAAATGCGGGCCCCGTCATGCCGTCCCCCAAAAATCTTTGCGACACAAACCCCGTGCGGCACAGTAGTCGCAGGCCTGGCCCTCACCCAGCGCGGGCAAAGGCTCGCCAGCATCAATGCGGCGCATGTCATCTTGAATGGCGGCTTGCAGGACATGTCGTCGATCCAACAGGTCACGTGGTTCATAAGTCGTTGTGACGCCCGACTCACCGACATTCACATAAACGGCCCGCAAGCGCTCGTCTTGCAGCAAAGCGGCATAGAACGCCAGTTGCGTGTCTTCAGAGTCCGCACTCACGCGACCATTGGTTTTGCTCGCAGTCTCGGTTTTGTAATCCATCACCATGCGGATACGGGCCGCGCCTTCTGTTTCATCGTCACCTGCGCTTTGGTTTAGCGTGTTGTCCGGCTTCACGCGGTCAATGCGGTCCACCCGCCCCACCAAGGTCAGCGACCCCAATGCGGTCTCCAGCCAGCGCTCGCCTTCGACAAATTGCCCGCCTTGTTGCTCATGGCCTTCGAGCCAATTTAAGTAGCCATCGCGCACCGGCGGCCACACCGAGCTGAAGGGTAAAAATTCATCTTCCGGCAATTGCAAGGTGCTGCGGACTTGCGCGGCGGCAGTGTCAAGCATGCGCCGGCGCGTGTCGGGGTCTGGCGCGTCGTTCTCAAGCAAGGCGTCGTGGAAAGCTTTGAGTACAGCATGCAACCACAAACCAAAATCGCGCTTGCCGATCTCCTCGTCTAATTCATCGCGCTCGCTCAAGCCCAATTGGCGCAGCGCAAAAAACCGGTAGGGACAGCGGCGCAAGTCTTCATAGGCACTGGACGACAGGCGTTGGGTATTGAGCGAGGGTGCGCTGGGTGCGGGGCGGCTCAGCAAAGCGGTGGCAATGTTGCGCACAGTACGCGGGTCGCTGGCCAAGGCCGCACCGTTGCCCAAGCGCATGGCCAACACCCAGGCGCTGGGCATCAGGCTCTCGCCACTGTCATCGCTGTGGCGCCACAGCACATCGACCACCGGCATGTGCAGGGCTTCGATCCAGGCCTCATGGGCGGCCCGGGTAAGTTCTTCACGCGAAGGCAAGCCCAGCATCTGGCGTTGCGCCGCGGTCCACAAGCCCGCCGGCTCGGGTGACGGGTTCATGCGCACTTCATCACAGCCCGGCATCACCACCGCCGCGAAGGGACGCGCCAACATCTGACTCATCGGCAGGATGACCAATTGCTCATGCAGTGGGTGCTCGGGCTTGAAACTCGCGGCTTCCAGCACCTGATTAACCCATTGACTGAACTCTTGAAGACTCAGTCGTTTGTTCGCCCACGTGGCGTCTTTGAGTAGCACCGTCCACGACGCCTGCTCATCAGGACCTGCCTCCAAGTGCAAGACTTCCAGCACAGTCTGACCGGCGCGATCCGACGTCAGCGCGTCCCACTGGCCACTTGTCTCCAACAACGCGCGCAGGGCCTGCAGCCACTGCGCGATCGTCTTGCTGCCCTTCAGGTCGTCGCGCAGCGCTTGCACCTGCGTGATGAACGCTGTGAGCTTCTCCGCTTGAGGCCAAGCCGTCAGCAGGCCCGCGTGCCATTGGCGCACACCCTCGCGTCGCAAAGCGGCTTCGAGTTGCCCCACCATGGAAGCTTCCAAGGCGGGCGAGTTTTTCAGCCAGTCCAGGACCGCGTCGCAGCCAGCCTGCCAGTCACAAGCCCGCAAAGCGCCCATCACCTGCGCGGCGCTTCGACTGGTGGAAAGTTTCCAGCCGTTTTCGTCGCGTACCCGCAAGGCCATGGGCTCGAGCATGGCGCGCACGCGGCGGGTTAAGACCCGGTCGGTGGCCACCAATGCCACGGGGACGCGTCCGGCTTCAAGGTGGGCGAGCACGCACGCAGCGGCGCGCTGGGCTTCGTCTTGCGCGTCCTGGGCTTGGTGCCAACGGATGTGGGGCGTGGCAGGGTCGAGCGCGGGGCGTTGCGGCAAGTTCAGCACCTGCAGTTTGTCGCCCCAGACAGATTGCAAGCTGGCAACCAGGGGATCGGGCTGGTATCCCTCCAGCACGATGAGGCCATCCAGCCCAGCTTGGGCGCGGGGCGTGAA
>CANGMW010000284.1 GCA_947454695.1 Comamonadaceae bacterium
AGTGAAAGAACCCGATTTTGGATGATCACGGCGCTGGCGTTGCTGGCGGCGGGTGTGACTGCCTCACTCGGGACTTGGCAGCTCGCACGTGCTGCACAGAAAGAAGCGTTGCAAGCCAGCGTGGCTTCTCAAACTCAACTGCCAGAGCTCGATGGTGCGACGCTGCTAGGCCCGCTGGACCCGCGCAGCTTGATCAACCGCCGCATCACGCTGACGGGCCAATGGCTGGCGGACAAAACGGTATTTCTGGACAACCGACCAATGAATGCCAAGGTCGGCTTTTATGTCGTGACGCCCTTACAGCTGCAAGGCAGTCATTTGTCAGTCTTGGTGCAACGCGGCTGGGTGGCGCGAAATTTTGAAGACCGCTTGCGTGTCCCGCACATCGACGCCCCTACCGGACAAGTCCAGGTGTCGGGCTTGATCGCCCCACCGCCGGCCAAGTTATATGAGTTAGGCGCCGCCCAACCAGGGCCGATACGGCAAAATCTGGATGTGGCCGCCTACAGCGCAGAAACCGGCTTGACCTTGGCGCCAGTCAGTGTTCAGCAGCTCGGAGGCTTCAGCGAGCAATTGCTGCGTGAATGGCCTAAGCCGGGCTTGGGCATCGACAAGCATTACGGTTATGCGTTTCAGTGGTTTGGGCTCAGTGCCCTGTTGGCAATACTTTATGTCTGGTTCCAAATTGTTAGACGATTCATCATCCGCCCCCCAGTCTGAATCCGCGCACAGTCCCCATCCCATCGGACTGACGGTGTATGACCTGCCGCCCCCCGGTCAAGAGATGGTCGACGCCGCGCAGCGCACCTCAAAAGGCCGCTGGAAGATGTTGTTGGTCATGCTGATCTGCGCTTCTCCTGTGGTGGCGTCTTACTTCACGTATTACGTGATCCGCCCCCAGGGCCTGCGCAATTTTGGTCAGCTCATCGAGCCGCAGCAAGCCATGCCCGCGCTCACCGCGCACACCCTTGATGGCAAGCCGTTTGCACTGCAAGACCTCAAAGGCCAATGGTTGCTCATCAGTGTGGGCCCTGCGCAGTGCGAGGCGGCCTGTCAGCAGCAGCTGTATTTTCAGCGCCAGCTGCGCGAGAGTCTGGGCAAAGACAAAGACCGCGTGGACCGTGTCTGGCTCATCACCGACGAACACGCCCTGGCGCCCGCGTTGGAAGACGGCATGCAGCAAGCCGTGCGTTTGCGCCTTGCTTCCGCCGAAGTGGCTTCTTGGTTGAAACCGCAAGAGGGCCACGCCCTGAGCGAGCATTTGTACCTGGTCGACCCTCTGGGCAACTGGATGCTGCGTTTCCCGCCGAACATGGATTTGAACGCTGCCTCCAAAGCCAAGCGCGACCTGGACCGGGTGCTTCGGGCGTCCTCGTCCTGGGACCAAGCGGGCCGCTGAATCGCCATGACCACCCTCGCGCTTTTTGACCTCACCCCCGTGCTGCATGTCATGCTCATGGGGCTGGTGGTCGCGCTCGGTCCCTTGTCGTGGATCTGGCTGCGTCATCGGCAGGCCCAAACGGTCAACCGTTTGCAGGCGCTCACCTTGCTCACACTGTTTCTGACTTTCGACCTGGTGCTGTTTGGCGCCTTCACCCGCTTGAGCGACTCGGGGCTGGGTTGTCCGGACTGGCCGGGCTGCTACGGATTTGCGTCACCGGTCGGTGCGCAGGCCCACATCGGCGAGGCCCAAGCCGCCATGCCCACCGGCCCCGTGACGCATGGCAAGGCCTGGATTGAAATGATCCACCGCTACCTGGCCACCGCGGTGGGTGTGCTCATCTTGGTATTGGCCGCCTCCACCGTGTGGCTGCGACGCGTGCAACCGGCTTTGCGTTTGGCGTGGTTCCTGCCCGTCTTCACTTTGGTGTGGGTGTTGCTGCAAGGTGCGTTTGGCGCGCTCACGGTGACCATGAAATTGTTTCCTGCGATCGTCAGTCTGCATTTGCTCGCGGGGATGGGGCTGCTGGTTCTGCTTTGTCTGCAATGGGCCCGATACCAGCAGATAGGGGGGCAGTGGCCACCCATTGACGTGTCTGCCCGTGTCAAAACCGGCTTGCTGGTGGGCGCACTGTTGTTGCTGACTCAGCTTGCGCTGGGTGCTTGGGTCAGCACCAATTACGCGGTGCTGGCGTGCTCGGAATTTCCCAAGTGCCAAGCCAGCTGGTGGCCGGTGATGGACTTTTCACAAGGCTTCACGGTGTGGCGTGCTTTGGGCCTCACCGCCGATGGGCAGCCCATTAACTTTGCGGCGCTCACCGCCATCCACTATGTGCACCGGCTCATGGCCTATGTCGTGCTGGCTTTACTCGCCTGGCTTGCCTGGCAACTCAAGCAATCCCAGCCGCTCCAGTCGCTGGCACGCGGATTGGCGGGCTTGCTCTTGCTGCAGTTTTTAACCGGCCTGAGTAACGTGGTGCTCGATTGGCCGATGTTCGCTGCCCTGCTGCACACGGGTGGTGCTGCTGCGCTGGTGCTTTTGCTCACCACGATCGCTGTGCGCGTGTGGCCGCATGCGCGTGCGCGTGCTGCGCAGACCTTGTCACCTGATTTACCGAGACACCCTGCATGACCGACCTCTCGTCTTTGTTCAATCCGGCCGTGTACCGGCAGTTCCACGCGCTGACCAAGCCGCGCGTGATCCAGCTCATCGTGTTTTGCGCACTCATCGGCATGGTGCTGGCGGTGCCGGGCGTGCCCAGTTGGGCCGATGTGCGATTGATGCTGCTGGCCTGTTTGGGTATCTGGTTGGTGGCCGGTGCGGCTGCGGCCTTCAATTGCATTGTCGAAAAAGGCATTGACGCCAAGATGAAGCGCACCGCCTGGCGGCCTACCGCCAAGGGCGAGTTGAGCGATGCGCAGACCTTGCTGTTCTCGGCCGTGCTGTGTGCAGCGGGCTCCTTGGTGTTGTATGCGTGGGTCAATCCTTTGACCATGTGGCTCACCTTTGCCACCTTTGTAGGTTATGCCGTCATCTACACCGTCATTCTCAAGCCGCTCACACCACAAAATATCGTGATCGGTGGCGCATCGGGGGCCATGCCGCCTGTGCTGGGTTGGGCTGCCATGACCGGCGATGTGGGCCCTGAGGCGTTGATTTTGTTCCTCATCATCTTTCTGTGGACCCCCCCGCATTTTTGGGCCTTGGCCCTGTACCGCGTGGAGGATTACCGCAAGTCGGGGCTGCCCATGTTGCCGGTCAC
>CANGMW010000285.1 GCA_947454695.1 Comamonadaceae bacterium
AGCTTGCGGGCATCGTATTTTTCTTTCTGACCCATGGTCACCGCTTGCGCTGTGCCGGTCTTGCCGCCGCTCTCATAGGCCGCCCCGGCGAACACCCGCGCCGACGTGCCTTCTTTAGTCACACCCACCATGGCTTGTTTGACCACCGCGACATGTTCCGGATTCAAGCCCAAGTCAATTGGGTCGGCACCATGGATCATGGCTTTTTCATGCGTCACCGCGTCTTGTGTGGCCATGACAATTTGCGGTGTGTAGCGCACGCCGTTATTGGCCAGCGTCGATGTGGCTAACGCCAATTGCAGCATGGTGAAGCTGTTGTAGCCTTGGCCAATGCCGAGTGAAATCGTTTCGCCGGCGTACCATTTTTTTTGCTCCGGGCGCTTGTAGGTGTTGCGTTTCCACTCTTGACTGGGCAACACACCGCGCACCTCACCAACAATATCAATGCCGGTGATTTGACCCAAACCAAACGGCTTCATGGAATCGTGAATCAAGTCCACCCCCAAGTCATTGGCCAGAGAGTAGTAGTAAACGTTGCTGGACTTCACAATGCTGCGGTACATGTCCACCGGCCCCAAGCCCTTGTCACCGTGGCTGCGAAAGGTGTGGTCGCCAAAAGTCCAGGAGCCCGCGTCATTGACGATGTAGCTGGGCGAGCGCTTGCCACTTTGCAAGGCGGCCATCGCCATGAACGGCTTGTAAGTGGAGCCGGGCGGGTAGGTGCCGCGCAGGGCGCGGTTGAGCAGCGGCTTGTCAATCGACTCATTGAGTTCTTGCCAGCTCTGCACATCAATACCGTCGACAAACAGGTTAGGGTCAAACGTGGGCTTGCTGACAAATGCCAGCACCTCACCCGTTTTGGGATCGAGCGCCACCAATGCGCCGCGCCGCTGTCCGTACATGTCTTCAATGAGTTTTTGCAGCTTGATGTCGATGGAGAGCATCACCACATTACCCGGCGTCGATGGGCGACTGGCTAACTTGCGCACAGCGCGCCCCCCCGAGGAAGTTTCTACCAGCACGACCCCGGAGACGCCATGCAAGGCCCGTTCATAGCTTTGCTCGACGCCGAGCTTGCCCATGTATTCGGTCCCCCGGTAGTTACTCTGATCTTCTTCGGACCAATCGTCTTGCTCTTTTTTTTCGGTCTGGTTGATCCGCCCGATATAGCCGATCACGTGGCTGGCCAATTCTCCAAAAGGGTAATTGCGAAACAACCGCGCTTTGATGTCGACGCCGGGAAAGCGAAAACGCTGGGCGACAAACCGTGCCACCTCTTCTTCACTCAACCGGGTGCGAATGGGCAAAGACTCAATGCCTTTGGTTTCATCGAGCAATTTACGAAACCGTCGACGGTCACGTGGGGTGATCTCCACCACCTTGGAGAGTTCATCGATCAACGCCTCCGTGTCACCAACCTGAAGCGGCGCAATTTCCAAGGTGTAGGCAGAATAATTGGTGGCTAGGACCACGCCATTGCGGTCCAAGATCAAGCCTCGGTTAGGCACCAAAGGAACTATGGATGTCCGATTGTTTTCGGCCTGTTCGTTCAGATCGGTGTGGCGAACAATTTGCAAGTAAGCCAAGCGCAGAACAAGCAATCCAAAGCACACCAGCACCAACACCATGACGGCCAACACACGCGCACGAAACTTCGTGAGGTCTTGCGCGATATTGCGTAGTTCAGTCATGGCTGCACTTTTTGAAAGCCCGCACTAAAGTGGGCGATTCACATCGGGGTCAGGAGAGCGCGTCTGCGGGAGCAAAAGAATCACGGAGACCAGCGGCCATAAAAACGCCTCTAACACCGGAGCCAAAACCACGCTGTAGCTGAAAAAAGCATTGCCCACCAGCAAGCGCACGATCAAAGACACCGCGTGTGCACAGAGCATCAAGGGGAAGACTTGCACCGCCTGCAAAGGCACCGGAAACCACAGCAAGCGACGATGGACGGCCACGGCTAAATAGTTAAGCACCGAATAAGCCAGCGCATGCTGTCCCAACACACTGCCTTCATGCACATCCATCAGTAAACCGAAGAAAAATGCAACGGCAATCCCCACCCGCCGAGGCTGATGAACCGCCCAAAACACCAGCACCAGCGCCACCATATCCGGGGCCCATGCCGCGCGCCCCCACAGGACCAAGTTCTGAAAAATATTGAAGAAAAATGAAGCAAAAAGACTCACCCAGATAAAAACCGGATTGGCTGGCAACAGCAGTTGTTGTCCCGGACGCATGATCATTTTTGACGTCCCCTTTTCACGACTGGCGTTGCGGGCTCATTAACCGGACGCGGCGGAAGCTTTTGATCTGTGATGGGCTCCAACACCATGACGTGGCTGCTACCCGACATCAAAGCCTGCGGCTCGCAATAAATTTTGGCAAACGCGGTTTGCACCATCCGCTCCACACGCGCGACCTTGGCCACTGGCAAGCCCGCCGGGTACACGCCGTCCACACCACTCGTGGTGAGCAAGTCGCCGGGTTGCACATCGGCATTGCTGGCCAAAAAGCGCAGCTCCAAGCCCCCGGAGCGAACTGATGCATCGCCAAACGCGACCGCACGCCAACCGGTGCGGGTGTTGAGCACAGGAATCGCTTGGTCAGCATCTATCAGCAAGGTCACCTCGCTGACCGAGGGGTAGGTGCGGGTAATTTGACCCAGCACACCATGCTCATCAAGCACGGGTGAGCCCAACACCATGCCGTCGACCATGCCTTTGTCGATGATGACTTTGCGCGAATACGGGTCGGCCGCATCGTACAGAACTTGCGCCACACGCGGGTTGTTGGTGATGCGCTGACGAAGCTCCAGCAACTGGCGCAGCCGGTTGTTCTCTGTCACCAGTTGATCGGCCTCCAAAGCGCGAACCGTGACCTCGTTGAGCTTGCGTTGAGCCGCTTCGGTTTGTGCCTGCGCGCTGGACAAGGTCTGAAAATACTCGCCACTGATTTTCAGCCAATAAGCCGGTTGTGTGAAAAGCCATTGCACGGGGTACAGGGTGGCTGCGATCACCACACGCACCGGCTGGGTGATTTTGAAACGGGCATCGGCCACCATCAGAAACAGGGCCAGCGCACTGCACAGAATCAGCTTAGAAAGCGCCGACGCACCTTGCCTGAAAAACGGCGGCGGGGTGCGGTCCAGAGTGCCTAAGGCCATGGTGCTTGTGCGTC
>CANGMW010000286.1 GCA_947454695.1 Comamonadaceae bacterium
AAATAAGGCGAGGACAAAATCACACCCTTAATTTGCGGTTCGTGCGCGAAGACGCCGAGCTCCAGATGCGTGGCGATCAAGGCACCCATGGAGTGACCCATCACGAAAATCGGCAAGCCTGGATAACGGGCCTTGACCCAAGCCAAAAACAACACCGCATCATCCAAAAAGGTCTGGAAGCCAGGAACATCCACCCGCTTTTTACCGTCATGGCCGTGCATGTCAAAACTCACGGTCGCCACACCCTGCTGCAAGAAATACAACGCCGGCGTCACAAAGTCCCCGGCATGGGCCAAGCCCCCGTGTATGGCCAGAATCACCGCGCGCGGCTGCGGCGCTTGCCAGATGTGGATGGTGCGATTCACACCGTCGCTGCAGCGAAGTTGGTCCAGGGCAGTTTCTGAAAATCTCATCACAGCATCTCCCATAGCGTGTTGACGTCCGTATCTCGTATCTTCATTGCATCCGGCTTAGTCGAACTATCGCCTGAGGGTTATTCCTCTTGAGCCTAACGCAGCAAAGGCAGTAAAACAATGGGTCTTTCCCGTTGGAGTCCTGCCATGCCATTGTCTCGCCGAACTGCCCTTGCCGCTTTAGGCGCGTTCACCTCTTCACCGCTGTGGGCACAAGCCTCCAACAGTTTTCCCAATCGTCCCATCAAGATCATCCCCTTTGGTACGGCAGGCGGACCTATCGACACCTTGGCTCGTATCTATGGTGAGAAGCTTCAGCTGCGCTGGGGTCAGCCGACAGTGGTCGAGGCGCGCCCGGGCGCCAGCGGCATCATCGCGGCCGACTATGTGGCCAAAGCAGCGCCGGATGGCTACACGGTGATGATGACTTTGCCTCTCACGCACGTGAACAACGCCATCCTGCAAGCCAAGCTGCCCTACGACCCCGTTAAGAGTTTCACGCCATTGAGCATGCTGGCTGTGGGCGGTCCGATGGTGGTGGTGCGCGCCAATGCGCCCGTCAACAATCTGAAAGATCTGGTGGACTACGCCAAGAAAAAAGGCAGCCTGAGCTACGGCACCTGGGGCAATGGCTCCTCGGCCCATTTGTTTGGTGAATTGCTGGCACAGCAAACCGGAACCCAATTGGTTCACGCGGCCTACAAGGCCGAAGCCGCTGCACACAGCGATTTGTTTGGCGAACTGCTGGACTTTGCGTGGGCCAATCCCTCGACTGCACGCGCGCAAGTACAAGGCGGAAAAATGAAAGTGTTGGGCGTGGCCGGCACCCGCCGAGTGTCCACCATGCCGCAAATCCCCACCTTTGCAGAGCAAGGCTTCAAGGGCTTTGATGTGGACAGCTGGATTGGCATGTATGCGCCGGCTAATTTGCCCCCCGAATTGCAAAACAGCTGGGTCACGGCATTGCGGGAGATCACGGCCATGCCGGACATCCAAGCCAAATTGGTGAGTTTCGGCTTTGAACCTTTGGGCAATACGCCGGAACAATTCATGGAAGTCTTCAAGGCCGACTTCCCCCGCGTGTCTGCCCTTATTAAAGCCGCCGGCATCTGAAGATGGTCGAGGTCAAGCAAGTTTCCTAAGGACATCTCATGACGGATAACACCCCTCCCAACGCTCGCGTCATCCCCATCACGCTGGACACCGGCACTGCGTACAACAAGCGCAAGCCCGAATCCAACCTCACCATGACCCAAGTCGGCCCAGGCACCCCGATGGGAGAACTGCTGCGCCGCTATTGGCACCCCATTGGCTTATGCGCTGATGCGAACACCACGCCACGCAAGGTTCGTGTTCTGGGTGAAGATCTGATTCTGTTTCGCGATAAATCCGGTCAAGCCGGCTTGCTCTACCCGCACTGCGCGCACCGCGGCACCTCTCTTTTTTATGGAAAAGTGGAAGAGCACGGCATCCGCTGCTGCTACCACGGCTGGGTGTTCGATGCGCAGGGCCATTGCACCGAGCGTCCTTGCGAGCCTCAACCCGATCCCCAATGCAGCAAGGTTCGCCAGCCTTGGTACCCGGTGCAAGAACTGTATGGACTGATTTGGGCCTATATGGGTCCACCCGAGAAAAAGCCGGTGCTGCCCCGCTACGAGTGTTTGGAAGTATTGGAGGACGGAGAGTTTCTGGAAGCCAACGACAACAGCATTGGCGGCGGCGGACCTCAAATCATTCCCTGCAATTGGCTGCAACACTACGAAAACTTGGTCGACCCCTTTCATGTGGTGATCCTGCACTCGTCCTTCAGTGGTACCCAGTTTGTCGAGCAAATGGCGCTCATGCCCAAGGTGACCTGGGAAACGCAAGCGCACAGTGTGCGCACCATCTCACTGCGCAACTTGCCAGATGGCCAAACCTTGCGCCGTATCAGCGAAGCGGGTCTGCCCACCTTGCGCGTCATTCCCAGCCCGCGCATCGGACGCTACGGCATGGTGGAGTCGCTGGGTTGGGTATTGCCCATTGATGACCATTCATTCCGCATTTATGTGGTGGGCCGGGTCAAAGAACAAGGCGAGCTTGTCAAAATGCGCTCCCGCTTAAACGGCAAGCTGTGGGAAGAACTCACTGAAGAAGAACACCAACAATTTCCGGGTGACTATGAAGCCATGGTGAGCCAAGGCGCCATCACTTACCACGGCGACGAACACCTGGCACAGTCCGACATTGGCATTGTGAAATTACGTCGCCTGCTGCAAGAACAACTGCAAAAAATCAAAGAGGGGCTTGACCCCGCCGGTGTGAGCTTTGATGTCAACAGCGAACCTGTGAAATTTACGGCGGGAAATTTCTTGGTACCCTCAGAGAAGGCTTCCTAATCCCCTACGAGAAACAGGGGTTTCGGTCATGGAAATCCCTAGGGGTTTCGCCAGCTTGAATCTTTATAGTGACCAAGGGCTACATACAACGATAACCCTCTTCCGGGTTGCGCGCGTGCAGACCTTTGAACTGCAGTTTGAATCCTTATAACAACGGAGACCTTGCATGAATCATCTTTCCAGATCCGACTTAAAAAACAGCGTATGGCGAACCCTCGCCCTGACCTTGGCCTTGGTCGTGCCTTCGGTGGCATTTGCCGCTGAAGAAGAAGTCCCGTTTTGGGCCATCGGCATGCCCAAAGATGGCCCCGGTAAAACCTTGGCGCCTGTGCCCTCCTACCCTATCCCTACTGCCGCGGACAAACTGCCCGTGGCCAAACTCAAA
>CANGMW010000287.1 GCA_947454695.1 Comamonadaceae bacterium
ACCCCGAAGTTCAGAAAGCCGTGCACCGCATTCAACCGGCCGAACAGGTGTTCGACCTGGTAGCCGCTGCCCGCGCGCGCGGCTTTGATTCCATCAATGTGGACCTGATCTACGGCCTGCCGCGCCAGACGCCCGAGTCGGTGGACCGTACCATCGCCCAGGTGGTGGCCTTGCGTCCCGACCGCATCGCGCTGTACGCCTATGCGCACCTGCCCGAGCGCTTCAAGCCGCAGCGCCGCATCGACAGCGCCGATTTGCCTGCGGCCACCTCCAAAGTGGCCATGCTCTCAAGTGCCATGGCCACGCTCATGGCGGCCGGCTATGTGTATGTCGGCATGGACCATTTCGCTTTGCCCGACGACCCGCTGGCCGTGGCCAAGCGGCAAGGGCGTCTGCACCGCAATTTCCAGGGCTACAGCACCCAGCCCGACTGCGACTTGATCGGCCTGGGCGTGTCCTCCATTGGCCGCATAGGCGCCACCTACAGCCAAAACGCCAAAACGCTGGAAGCCTATTACGACCACATCGACCAGGGCCGCTTTGCGATCGAGCGCGGTCTGGCGCTCACGCGCGACGACTTGCTTCGCCGCTCGGTCATCATGGCGCTGATGTGCCAGGGGCATGTGAGCTTTGAGTCCATCAACCTGGCTTACCTGATTGACTTCAAGACCTATTTCGCTGCTGAAATGGCCATTCTGGAAAACCAGCAGGCGCAGGGTCTGGTGACGCTGGATGACGCCGGCATCCAAGTCACTGCCAACGGCTGGTTCTTCGTGCGGGCCGTGGCCATGGTGTTTGACCGCTACTTGCAAGCTGACCGCACCCGCGCCAAGTTCTCCAAAATCATCTAAGCCGCTTACACTGCGCCCATGCAGACATCCCTGGCCGCAACGGCCTTGCTCATGGGCCTGGTGGGTGGCCCCCATTGCATCGCCATGTGTGGCGCGGCCTGTGCCGGCATGGCAAAGGCGGCGGGTCCACACGGCAACCGGGCCCTGTGGTCCTTCCAGTTCGGGCGTGTGGTGGGTTACAGCGCACTGGGCGCAGTGGCTGCCGCATCGGTGCAATCCATCGGCTGGCTCAGCGTGCAAAGCGTGGCCTTGCGCCCAGTCTGGACGTTCTTTCACATCGCCGCCTTGGCCTTGGGGCTGCTGTTGATGTGGCGCGCAGAACAACCCCTGTGGCTGGCGCGCGCCGGGCGAAAGCTGTGGGCGCGGGTACGTCAGGCCACCGCCTCTTGGGGCGGCGGGGCCCCTTTGGTGGTGGGCATGTTGTGGACCTTCCTGCCCTGCGGCTTGTTGTATTCGGCCTTACTGGTCGCCGGCATGACCAGCCAACCCGTGGAGGGCGCGGCCGTCATGGCCTTGTTTGCGCTGGGCACCAGCGTGTCCATGACCGCCGGCCCCTGGCTCTGGTTGCGACTCCAAGGCTCAGGTTCAGCCGCAGACGGCTGGGGCGTGCGCTTGGCCGGCCTGGCCTTGGCGGCGAGTTCTTTTTGGGCCTTGTGGATGGGCCTGGTGCACAACACCGCACCGTGGTGTGTCACGCCGCCTGTGTGACGCTGATACTGGGGAAACTCCGCAGTTCCCGACAGACCCCAGCCTCTATGCTTGCGGCTTCACTTACCCGCGGAGCGTTCTCATGAAAAAGTTGATGTCTGCCTTGCTGGCCTGCGCAGGAACCACCCTCGCACTCGCACAGCCCTTGCCCATGGCCAAACCCGAAAGCGTGGGGGTCTCGAGCACCCGCCTGAACCACATCGACGAATTTTTCAAACGCGAAATTGCACAGAACCGCGTGCCCGGTGCGGTCGTGGCCATCGCCCGCAATGGCAAGTTGGTGTACTACAAAGCCTTTGGCCATGCCGACAAAGACAAGGGCATCGCCGCCAGCACCGACACCATCTTCCAGCTCGCCTCCATGACCAAAATCATGACCGCCGTGGGCGCGCTGCATTTAACAGAGCAGGGCCGTTTGCCCCTGCAAAGCAAACTCTCGCAGTACTTTCCTGCGGTGGCCGGCATGAAAGTGGGCGTGCCCACGCCGGACGGCAAATTCACGCTGGAAGCAACCAACCGTGAAATCCTCATCCACGACTTGTTTCGCCACACCTCGGGCCTGACCTATGGCGGCCGTCCTGACGGCTCCAGCCCCATCGCGGCCCTGTACCCCAGCGGCACGGCAGCGGCCTACATCGGCAGTTCGCAAGACCTGGTCAACGCCCTGGCGCAACTGCCCTTGGTCTACCAGCCCGGCACCGTGTTCGAGTACAGCCTGTCGATGGATGTGCTCGGTGCGGTGGTGGAACAAGTCGCACACAAAACGCTGGGGGCGCATTTGCAGGAAACGGTGTGGGCTCCGTTGAAGATGAAAGACACCACCTTCCAGGTGCCTGCTGACAAACGCGCCCGACTGGCACGCCCGTTTGCCAACAACCCGCTGGACGGCAAGCCGCAAAAAATCGAGTACCTCGACCGTCAGACCACGTTTGACTGCGGCGGTGCTTGCGCCTTCGGCACCATGGGCGACTACCTGCGCTTTGGCCAGATGCTGGTCAATGGCGGCAAGCTGGATGGTGCACGGGTCTTGAGCCCGGCCACCGTGGCCTTGATGACCGCCAACCATTTGGGCGCCGAAATGAAAAACCGCGTGGGTAACGTGGAGCCACACCGCCAGGGCTACGGCTTCGGTCTGGGCGTGGCCGTGCGCACGCAAGCCGGCCTGGCTGCGGTCCCCGGTAACGTGGGTGAATACAGCTGGAACGGCGCCAACGGCACCGGCTTTTTTGCCGACCCCAAAGCCGGGCTGGTGGTGGCTTACGGCACCTCCGCACCCGGCGAGATTCGCAAGTACTACCGCGAACAAGTGCAAGACCTGGTGTACGGCGCGCTCACGCGCTGAAGCCTGAACAAGCGGCGCCGCCATCCGGGTGATGGCGCGCGCCTTCAGGCCGGGAGGGCACTTGCGCAACACGCTGATTAAAATCAGCAGCAATGACCTCCACCCCCCACCGCCTGTCCGTCGCCCCCATGATGGATTGGATCGACAAATATAAAAATTCTCAATTAAATCAATACCTTGAGATTTTTTAATTTTTTGATGTAGCACTATTGAAGCACTCGTTCAGCCATTGTCACGGGCACCCTTTGGCCAATCGAGAACT
>CANGMW010000288.1 GCA_947454695.1 Comamonadaceae bacterium
GTCGCGTTGCTCGCACACCGCAACCGGCGTGCTGAGGTAGATTTCCCGAAAGCTGTGAGCACCAATGATTTCTTTTGCAAGCGCACGATTTTTTCGCAACGGCGAGATCAAGGACACGATCACCAGGATGCCTTCCGCATTCATGAGCTTGGCCACCTCGGCCACGCGGCGGATGTTTTCTGCGCGATCCGTTTCAGTAAATCCCAAGTCTGAACACAGACCATGACGCACGTTGTCGCCATCAAGCACAAACACCGCCACACCGGCTTGGACCAACATGGCCTCAAATTGAAACGCCAACGTCGACTTACCCGCACCACTCAAGCCGGTCAACCAGTAGGTGAGCGGGCCAACCGTTTTTAAACCCCGGCGTTGTTTGGCATCTACCAGGGTTTGGTGCAAAGAAATGTTAGCTGAGGACATTGAGTTAAAGCGACCCAGGGTCAGGTGAATTTTTGATCGGGAATTGAGGTTAACGCAAAGCAAAGGATCAAGGTGATTTCTCGAAGTATTATCGGCAGCGTGCAGCCTCAACTTGGCTTCTTCCTCAATTAAAACATCCCATGAAACTCGCCACCTGGAACGTCAACTCCCTCAATGTTCGCCTGCCCCAGGTGCTGGACTGGCTGGCCGCCAATCCGGTCGACGTGCTGGCTCTGCAGGAGCTCAAGCTGACGGACGATAAATTTCCACACGCCGCCTTCACGGAGGCGGGCTACCAGAGCCAATGGTTTGGGCAAAAGACCTACAACGGCGTGGCCCTGATCACCCGCGGCGCAGCCGACGATGTGGTGAAGAACATTCCCGGCTTTGATGACGACATGGCGCGTGTGATCACCGCCACGGTGGCGGGCGTACGTGTGGTGGGGGCGTATTTCCCCAATGGACAAGAGCCCGGCTCGGAGAAGTTTGACTACAAAATGAACTGGCTCAAGGGCTTGCGCGACTGGCTTAAAACCGAGCTGCAAACATATCCGCAGCTGGTGCTGATGGGCGACTACAACATCACCTTTGATGACGACGATGTGTGGGACCCTGTCGCGCTCAAAGACACCATCCATTGCACCGAGGAAGAACGCTACCACCTGCGCGCCCTGATCGCCTTGGGTCTGCATGACAGCCTGCGTCTGTTCCCGCAGGAACCCAAAAGTTTTTCATGGTGGGACTACCGGGATTTTGGTTTCCGTCGCAACCGCGGCTTGCGCATCGACCATATCCTGGTGAGCGATGCGCTCAAGCCCAGGGTGCGCGCCTGCCATATCGACAAAACACCCCGCAAGAACGAGCGCCCGAGTGACCACGCGCCGGTGGTGGTGGAACTGGACTTGAGCGCCTGAGAAGGTCAGGAGCAGCTTGAATAAGCAGCGCCTGGCACCGTCATGCGCAGGCGCTGTAGATCCGTTTTATTCCAGGCCCAACTCTTGAATTTTTCGGGTGATGGTGTTGCGGCCGATGCCGAGTTTGACGGCGGCTTCGATGCGACGGCCTTTGGTGCTGGCCAGGGCTGCCAGAATCAAGCGACTTTCAAAGAGGCGTGACAACGCATCCCAGACGTCCGTTCTTCCGCTGGCCAACAACTCGCGGGCTTGGGCTTCCAGGCCCTCTTCCCATCCACCCAGGACTGCGCTTGGCACAGGTGCTGAAGTTGTGAGCGCGGTAGCCTCAGGCGCGCTTTGAACTGGCGAGGCAGGTGGTGTGGGCACGGCGGCTGTAGCCTGCACAGGTGCAGCCATCACGCCAGCAGCTGACGGCTCGGTACCCGGATGCTCAGGCTCGGCTGTGTCCCTGTGCACACGCACTTCAGGCGGCAAGTCTTTGGACTCGATCACTTGCGAGGGCGCCATCACGGTGAGCCAATGGCAGATGTTCTCTAGCTGTCGCACATTGCCGGGGTAGTTGAATCGCCCCAGCGACTCCAAAGCCGAGTCCGAAATGCGTTTCGAATCCACACCGAGCTGATTCGCACTTTGCTGCAAGAAGTGGCGCGTGAGCATGGGCACGTCTTCCGGCCGCTCGCGCAAGGCGGGCAAGCGAAGTCGGATCACGTTCAATCGGTGGAACAAATCTTCCCGGAACCCCCCGTCTTTGACGCGCTGCTCCAAGTCCTGGTGGGTGGCAGCAATCACCCGCACATTGGATTTCACGGCGCTGTGTCCGCCCACGCGGTAGAAATGCCCGTCGCTCAAAACACGCAGCAAGCGGGTTTGCAAGTCATAGGGCATGTCACCGATTTCATCGAGGAACAGCGTGCCGCCATCGGCTTGCTCAAAGCGGCCACGGCGCATGGTTTGCGCGCCGGTGAAGGCACCGCGCTCATGGCCGAACAATTCGGACTCGAGCAAATCTTTGGGAATGGCCGCGGTGTTGATGGCCACAAAGGGGCCATTGGCGCGTGGCGAGTGTTTGTGCAGCGCACGCGCTACCAGCTCTTTGCCGGAGCCTGACTCGCCGGTGATCAGCACGGTCACATTGCTTTGCGACAACCGGCCGATGGCGCGGAACACGTCTTGCATGGCCGGGGCTTGACCCAGCATTTCAGGCGTGTCAGACGCACCTTCTTCAGCCACGCTCTCGCGCAGGCTTTCTTGAACGGCGCGCCGGATCAGCTCCAGGGCTTTGGGCAGATCAAAAGGCTTGGGCAAGTACTCGAAGGCGCCGCCTTGAAAGGCCGACACCGCACTGTCCAGATCGGAGAAGGCCGTCATGATGATGACGGGCAAGCCCGGAAAGCGGGCTTTGACCTTTTCCAGCAAATCCAGACCGGAGCCACCGGGCATGCGGATGTCGCTCACCAAGACCTGGGGGGAATCATCCTCGCCGACAGTCTCTAAAGCCACCAGCACGTCCTTGGGATTGGTGAAGCTGCGCGTGGGCAGTTGCTCGCGCAACAGCGCCTTCTCCAGCACAAAGCGGATGGACTGGTCATCATCTACGATCCAAATCGGCTTCATGGGTGGCTTACCTCTGGTCTGCGGCCCGACGGTGTCAAGGCAGCGGTATCAAAATTTTGAAATCGGTTCTTCCAGGCTCGCTGTCACACTCGATCAAGCCATGGTGCTGCTGAACAAAGGTTTGCGCCAATGTCAGCCCCAGGCCAGAGCCGCCTTCTCTGCCCGACACCAGCGGGTAAAAAATCCGGTCTTTGATCGAGTCTGGTACA
>CANGMW010000289.1 GCA_947454695.1 Comamonadaceae bacterium
CGCAGCCATTCGCGCGCGCAATGTGCTGCAGCTGATCGACGCGGGCGGCAACGCCTATTACCTGGCCAAATTTGCCGGCATCTTCCATCTGGACATGCAGGACATCGGCGCACAACAAACCGGCATGACCAAAGAGGCCTTCAAGGCCAAGTTGGTGGCGGCAGGACTTTAAGGAGCACACCCATGGCAAAAATAGTCGGCGGTCTTGGTACCTCTCACATCCCCGCCATCGGCGGCGCTATCCACAAGGGCATTCAAAACGAGCCCTACTGGAAACCTTTCTTTGACGGCTTCCCGCCTATCCGTGAGTGGCTGGGCAAGGTGCGCCCAGACGTGGTGGTGATGTTCTACAACGACCACGGGCTGAACTTCTTTTTGGACAAAATGCCCACCTTCGCGGTGGGTGCCGCCCCGCAGTACAACAATGCCGATGAAGGCTGGGGCATTCCCACGCTGCCGCCGTTCAAGGGCGAGCTTGATTTGTCCTGGCACATCATCAACACGCTGGTCGACAAAGAGTTTGACGTGGTCACCTGCCAGGAAATGCTGGTGGACCATGCCTGCACTTTGCCGCTCAAGCTGTTCTGGCCCGAGGGCGATTGCCCGGTGACCGTGGTGCCGATTTGCATCAACACCGTGCAGTTCCCGCTGCCTTCGGCCAAGCGCTGCTATGCGCTGGGGCGTGCGGTGGGCGAGGCCATCAAGTCCTGGGACAGCGACAAGCGGGTGGCGGTCATCGCCTCGGGCGGTTTGAGCCACCAGCTCGACGGCGAGCGCGCCGGTTTCATCAACAAGGCGTTTGATCTGGAGTTTCTGGATTCGCTGGAGAGCAACCCCGAATGGGCCACCCAGTTCAGCGTGCTGGAGTTGGTGGAAAAAACCGGCACCCAAGGTGTGGAGCTGCTGATGTGGCTGGCCATGCGTGCGGCCATCGGTGCGGCAGGTGGTTCCAAAGTGACCCGGGTGGCGAGCAACTACCACATCCCGATTTCCAACACCGCCACGGCCGCGTTGGCCCTGGCCACCGATGTCGCCTGATTGACCCGTGGGCGCCTGAGCGCTCCCACATAATGCGCGCATGAAACACCTGCGCGCCCCTTTGCAATCCCGTGTCGTTCAATGGCTGGTCTCGCCAGGGGCCAGTGTTGGCGCCAACGAGGTGGTGGTTATTTTGGAAGCCATGAAGATGGAGCACGAGATCCGCGCCCCGTCGGCCATGCGCATCACCGAACTGCTGTTTGCGCCGGGCGATGTGGTGCAGGACAACGAGGTCTTGTGCTTGTGCGAACCCGCCGCGGCGGTCGCTGCGCTTCCTGAAGATTCAGGTCATTCAAAGGCCGCTGCGCAAACCCATGACGCCGCACCGGTGCGCGCTGACTTGGAGCGTTTGCTCGCCCGTGCCGCCCTCACGCAGGACGCCAGCCGCCCCGAGGCGGTGGCCAAACGCCATACGCTGGGCCTGCGCACCGCGCGCGAGAACTTGGCCGATTTGTGCGATGCCAACACCTTCATTGAGTACGGCGCGCTGGCCGTCGCGGCGCAACGCAGCCGGCGTTCGCAAGAGGACCTGGAACGCAATACGCCCGCCGACGGCATGGTCACCGGCATGGGCCGCGTGAACGAGCAGCCGGTGGTGGCCATGGCCTATGACGCCACGGTGCTGGCCGGCACGCAAGGCATGCGCAACCACCAGAAGACCGACCGCATGCTGGGTTTGGCTTTGCAGAACAAATTGCCGGTGGTGCTGTTTGCCGAAGGGGGCGGCGGCCGTCCCGGCGATGTGGACATGCCCATCGTGGCCGGCTTGCATGTGGGCACGTTTGCCAGCTTTGCACGGCTCAACGGCCAGGTGCCGGTGGTGGGTATTGCGGCGGGGCGCTGCTTTGCCGGCAATGCGGCCCTGCTGGGTTGCTGCGATGTGATCATCGCCACGCGTGACAGCAACATCGGCATGGGCGGCCCGGCCATGGTGGAGGGCGGTGGTCTGGGCGTGTTCAAGCCCGAGCAGATCGGGCCCTCGTCCGTGCAACAGGCCAATGGCGTGATCGATGTGCTGGTGGACGACGAAGCGCAAGCGGTGGCGGTGGCACGTCAATATTTGTCCTACTTCCAAGGTCCGCGAACCGATGTCGTGGCCCCGCCCGAGAATGCCTTGCGTGAGGTGGTGCCGCAAAACCGCTTGCGGGTTTATGACGCGCGTGACGCCATGCAAGGCGTGGCCGATGTGGGCTCGCTTTTGCATTTGCGCAGCGGCTTTGGCGTGGGCATCCATACCGCGCTGGCCCGCGTGGGAGGGCGCCCCGTGGGGCTGCTGGCCAACAACCCGCTGCATCTGGGCGGTGCGATCGACGCGCCCGCCGCTGACAAAGCTGCGCGCTTCATGCAGCTGTGCAATGCGCACGGTCTGCCCCTCATCAGTCTGGTGGACACACCCGGCTTCATGGTGGGGCCCGACACCGAGGCCACGGCGCAGGTACGCCATGTGAGCCGGATGTTCGTGGCTGCTGCCCATCTGCGTGTGCCCTATTTGAGTGTGGTGATGCGCAAAGGCTATGGCCTGGGCGCGATGGCCATGACGGCCGGCGGCTTTCATTCGCCGCTGTTCACCGCTGCCTGGCCCACCGCCGAGTTTGGCGCCATGGGTCTGGAAGGCGCGGTGCGCCTGGGCTTTCGCAAGGAGCTGGACGCTGTGCCTGACGGGCCGCAGCGGCAAGCCTTGTTTGAAGAACTGCTGGCGCGTCAGGTCGACAACGGCAGCGCCATCCACATGGCCACCACCCTGGAGATCGACGCAGTGATTGACCCGGCGCAGACCCGGCACTGGCTAATCACCGGCTTGCAGTCCGCCAAGGTCGCGCCTTTGAGTAGCGTCGCGTCCATTGACACCTGGTGAGTACCGTGCCGTGTCGGGCTGAGCTGCACTGAAGCGTGAAGGCGTCTGAGGGCTTCGGAGGGCTTCGGAGGGCGCGGCCCTCAGTTCACCACGGCCACCGACTTCACCTGCGCCCACACCGTGTCGCCCACTCGGGTGCCCAGTGCATGCAAAGACTTGCGGGTGATACGCGCCAAAAGTCGGCTGCGCCCACTGGCCAGTTGCAGCACAACTTGAGAGGGGTGTGCATCATCGGCCACGGCCAGCACCGTGCAGGGC
>CANGMW010000290.1 GCA_947454695.1 Comamonadaceae bacterium
GCCGTCCAGGTGTTTGATGCCGAAAGCGCCAGCGCCCGCGAGGGCGACTTTGATGGTTTTGCTCATGAGAGGTCCTAAGGGTTTAATTTTCCAGAATCAGGTGGCCCACCGCGGTGTTGCTGGCAGGCACATGGTAGAAGCGGTGCGCGACCTTCGGGGGTTTGCCGCCAGCCACATCGGCCATGGCACCCCGTGCGATCAGCCACATCACGAGTTCGATGCCTTCGGAACCGGCTTCGCGCACATAGTCGATGTGCGGCATATTGGCCAGATCGTCTGGGTTGGCAATGAGGCGGTCGAGGAAGGCGTTGTCGAAGTCCTTGTTGATCAGGCCGGCACGTGCGCCTTGCAACTGGTGGCTCATGCCGCCGGTGCCCCAGATCTGCACATTGAGGTCTTTGTCGAAACTCTCCACCGCTTTGCGGATGGCTTTGCCGAGCTCAAAGCAGCGGCGCCCCGACGGCACCGGGTACTGCACCACGTTCACCGCGAAGGGAATCACCGGGCACGGCCAGGCTTGCGGCTGGCCACACATCAGCGACAGCGGCACGGTCAGGCCGTGGTCCACGTCCATCTTGTTGACGATGGTGAGGTCAAAGTCCTGCTGAATCACGCTTTGCGCAATGTGCGAGGCCAGCTCCGGATGGCCGATGACTTGCGGCACCGGACGCGGGCCCCAGCCCTCGTCGGCCGGCGTGAAGCTCGCCGCCGTGCCGATGGCGAAGGTGGGAATCATCTCCAGGCTGAAGGCGGTGGCGTGGTCGTTGTAGACCAGAAAAATCACATCCGGCTTGTTGTCTTTGAGCCATTGCTTGGAGAAGTCATAGCCCTTGAACAGCGGCTGCCAGTAGGGCTCATGGGTTTTACCCAGATCCAGTGCGGCGCCGATGGCGGGAACGTGCGAGGTGTAAACGGAAGCGGAGATTTTTGCCATGTCAGTATTTTTTTGAAAGTGTTCAACGCAGCGTGCCGCCGCCGGTGCCTTGCGGCTGGTGTTGGGCCTGGGCATTGCCGTCTTCGCCAATAAAACGGTTGCCCTCAACCGAGCGACCGCCGGAAATCATCATGTTGCGGTATTCCTCTTCGGTCATGCCGGTCATGGAGCCGGCCATTTGCTGGAAGCTCTTACCGTCCGTCGCACCGATCTTGGCCAGGAAGTAAATGTTGCCGCCGGCGGCGATACAGCGGTTCAGGTCACGCGCCAGCACCGCCAGTTTTTGCTCTTCGGTCATGGGCCACTCGTCCAGGTAGGCACGCTCGTTGGCCTTGAAGCGTTCGCGGTTGGCCGCTTTCATGAGCGACATGCAAAACTGGTTGAGGTGGTAGCCCAGGCGCGACTGCTCGGCATCAAAAATTGTGGTGCCGGGAACGTCCAGATAAAGTTTTTCTAAAGCCATAAGTTTGCTTTCTTCAATTCAGATTCACTTGCTGCATTCAAAACTCTCGGCGCGGTTCGCGTCACCGCTTTGGTAACGCGGCCACAAAGGCCACTCACACAAAGGGCGTGCACGCGTCACGGCAAACGGCGGTTTGAAATCAAAGTCCACCAGTTGCAGGCCGGCAGGCGCCTGCCCGCGCTCGACCCAGTTCGTCAACGCACTGAGCATGTCCACATTGGAAGGCGCCCCGCTGCCGACATGGTCCACACCCGGCGCGGTGTACAGGCGCATGAAGCTGTCCGTGCGTGCAGCACCCAGGCGCTGGCGCACCGACTCGTAGTAGCCGATGCCCGCATACGGGCTTTGCGCATAGTCTGCCATGTTCTCCAACACGATGAGCTTGCCGCCACGGGCGTGGAAGGCGCTCAGGTCCGGGTTGGTGGAGTCCATCAGCGCAGACACGGCGCGAACGCGCTCGGCATTGTCTTGCGGCTGGAAGCTGCGCACATCGGTGCTCAGGCTGGGCGCATAAAAATACCGAATCGCCCCACTGCCGTAAACCCAGGCAATGCTGTTGTTGGGCAGCGGCGGCATGGCCGGTGCGGCTCCGCCCAGCCACCAGGCATTCCAGCCACCGGTGGGGCCAAAGGCGGGGGTGCCTTCACCCGACACGCCCCAGCCCGGGTAGGTGGTCACGCCGTTGGCCAGCGCAAACGGAAACTCAAATGGTGAATGCAAAGTCTGCACCGCCTTCACCTGAACATCGCTCAGGCAGGCGTCTGGTGCTTGTCCCGGTTTGCAGCGCAGCTGTGTCACGTCAAAGCGCTGTTTGCACGACACCGCATCGGACACGATGCCATCGGCCAGCCCATCGGCGGCATCACAGGCGGCCAACACCGCCTCGTGCACCAGCTTGACTTGGGCCGGGCGAATCCAGCCCTCGCCCATGGTGGCCACGCCGTTGCGCGTGCCTGCAAATTGCAGACCGGTCCAGTTGATGACCGGCACGCGGCTGAAGATGCCGTCAAAGTCGGCGGGGTAGCGCTGCGCCATCGTGAGGCCCTCGCGGCCGCCTTCGGAGCTGCCGAAGAAATACAGCTTCTCAGGGGCGCGGCCATAAGCACGCGTCATAAGCGTCACGGCCACATCGCGCACTTTTTTGTAGGACGCATGGGCAAAGTTGACCAGCGCTTCTTCATTCTGTGCAAACACCTGAGGCGGCTGGCCCGGCACATTTTGGTGACCTGAATCGGTACCGTAGGTCACATAACCTTGCGCCAGCGGCATGGGTTGGTCAAATCGTCCAGCGGGCACCAGCGACAAGGCATTGATCAGCACGCCGTTGAAACCGCCACCGCCGTACTGCACGCTGCGGCCATTCCACTGCAGGGGCAAATTCACCTGAAACTGGATGGGCGGCGCTTTGGAGTCCAGGGGCGCAATGCGACCGAGCACGCGGCAGAAAGGCCCGGTGGCCGGTGTGATGCGCGCAGCCGGCGTCGGGCCGCGCTCGGCCACGGCGACCGGCACAGCAGGCATCAGGGTGGCCGAGTCGATGCTGGCCGCTCCGCTGGGAATGCCAATCGCAGAGGCCGGCACCGGCGCGTTGAGCGCGGCACAAGCGGCTGCGGGGTCCTGGCCGAGGCTGAGTGCGGTGGGCGCAGTCAGCGTACTGCAGGCCGCCAGCAAGAAAGGTGTGAGCACTGCGCCGGAGCGAGACAAGTTCACACCAAAGGTTTTGTGCATCATGGGATGTCTCCGTGTAGAGGAC
>CANGMW010000291.1 GCA_947454695.1 Comamonadaceae bacterium
ACGCTTGGTTCTCCGTCGGCATGGCGTTGACGGCCCTGTCGGCCACCGCCCGGGAGTTTGGCTGGATGCGCTTTGTCACTGGTTTGGGTATTGGCTCGCTGGTGGCTACCACCGCCGCTTTGGTGGCTGAATACGCGCCCAAGGACAAAAAGAACCTGTACATCGCCATCAGCAATGGCGGCATTCCACTGGGCAGCATGCTGTCGGCGGTGCTCGCGATTGTGCTGATGGAGCGCATCGGCTGGCGCGGCATGTTTTGGATCGGCTCGGTGCCCATGGTCACCTTGCTGCCGCTGGCGTATTTCAAGATGCCCGAATCGGTCGCTTGGCTGGCCGCCCGTGGCCGCATTCAGGAAGCGCGTGCCCTGTCCGAGCGCATCGGTGTGGCGGTTCCTGAAGCCCCTGCCACGAACACCGACATCATCTCGAACAACGGCAAATCCGGCTTCGCAGGCTTGTTCAGCCGCCACTATCTGTTCCCCACCCTGGTGCTGGGCTGCATGAGCGCCACCGGCTTGCTGCTGGTGTATTCGCTCAACACCTGGCTGCCCGAGCTGATGCTGCGTGCGGGCTACAACGCCAAGGGCTCGCTGTCGTTCCTTGCCGTGCTCAACGGCGGCTCGCTGTTTGGTGCGGTGGCGGCCTCGCGTGCGGCCGACCGTTTCGGCCCCAAGCCGGTCGTGGCGGCCAGCTTTGCCACGGGCGCGGCGGCATTGGTGGTGCTGACTTTCAACTTCGAGTTGGCGGCCTTGCTGGCCATCGTCGCGGTGGTGGGTCTGGGCACCAGCGGCACCCAAACCCTGATCTACGGCTTTGTGGCCAATTACTACCGCACCAATGTGCGCGCAGCGGGCGTGGCTTGGTGCGCGGGGTTTGGCCGCATCGGCGGTATCGGCGGTATCGGCGGTCCGATGCTGGG
Organism: Comamonadaceae bacterium; assembly: GCA_947454695.1. GTDB lineage: Bacteria > Pseudomonadota > Gammaproteobacteria > Burkholderiales > Burkholderiaceae_C > CANGMW01. Next base: position 920 of record CANGMW010000291.1, read on the forward strand.
CAGCTTCTTGATCGGATCGGGGCTGTCACTGGACCTGATCTTCTACATCTTGGCCGGATTGGCTTTGCTGGGCGCCAGTCTGACCTTGCTGGTCACCATGTCTCGCAGTGCTTTGTCTGAAGTCGCCAGAGCCTGAGGGGCTAGAAACTGGATGCTTCAAGTCTTTTAACCGTCAACTTTCAACCACACTCACCATGAAAAACCTCCAACGCCATTTCCTGATCAGCGCCGTCTGCGCTCTGTCATCTGCTGCCGCGCTGCCTGTGCTGGCTCAAAACACTTATCCCTCCAAAGCAGTCACCATCACCACCGCCTTCGCTGCCGGCAGTGGCCCTGATGCGGTCCTGCGCCAGGTCTCAGACAAACTGTCCAAGCTCTGGAACCAGCCGGTCCTGGTCAACAACAAGCCCGGTGGCGGTGGCTTCATCGCCATGGATTCGGTGCAACGCCTGCCGGCCGATGGCTACAACCTGCTGCAACTCGACAGCGAACACCTGGCCGCCGTGCCGTATTTGTACAAATCGAAAAACTTCGTCACCCTGAACACCTTCGACCCAGTGGCACCGCTGTTCAGAACACCGTTCTTTATCGCCGTACCCACCGAATCAAAGTGGCAGAGCGTGAAAGACCTGCTGGCCGATGCCAAATCATCGCCAGGCAAGGTCAGCTATGGCTCCTGGGGCATTGGCAGTCCGGGCCATCTGGGCGGCGAAGAAATCGAGTTACTCAACGGCGTCGACATGACGCACGTCGCTTTCCGTGAAGTCTCCCAGCTGTACACAAGTGTCGCCGCAGGGGATATTCAGTGGGCGTTTGCCTCCATCCCCTCCAGTGCAGGTGTGTTCAAGGCCGGCAAAATTCGCTACATCGCCATTGCCGCCCCCAAGCGTGTTCCGCAGATGCCCAACGTCCCCACTGTCGCCGAAGCCGGTGGACCCAAGGGCTTGGACGTGAATTCTTTCGTCGTCCTGGTCGCGCCCAAAGGTCTGTCTGCTGAGGTGACAGCGCGCATCAACGCCGATGTCCAAAAAGTCCTGGCCGATCCCGATATCAAAGCGCGTTACAACACTTTTGCGTTTGAGGCGCTGAACTGGTCGCCAGAAGAAATTCGCAAGCAAGCAGACATCAAGAGCAAAACCTACGGCAAGCTGGTTGCGCGCAAGAACATCAGCCTCGAATAACTGTTCTTTGGCCTGATTGGCGGCATTAGCGGCCCCATGCAAGAGAGCTTCCTGATCGATGCCGGTCGGGAACTCGACTATATTTTGGATATCCCGGTCGGCTTGGGCATGCAGGGTATGGTGCCCACACCGCTCGTGATGGTGCCGCTGTCGCGCAGTGCGCTGGCAGCACCCGCATTGCACGCCCAGGCGCAGCCGCAACCCCTCTGACCACTCCTGCAAGGACCTGACCCCATGAAGCTCTACAACTTTTTCCGAAGCGGCACCTCGCACCGCCTGCGCATTGCCCTGAACCTCAAAGGCATCGCCACCGACTACGTGGCTGTCGATTTGCGTGTGGAAGAGCACCTGAAAGACGCGTTCAAAGCGGTCAACCCGCAGCAGCTGGTGCCCGCGCTCGACACCGGCGAGCAGGTGCTGGTGCAGTCCCCGGCCATCATCGAATGGCTGGAAGAAAAATACCCCACGCCCGCCCTGTTGCCTGCAGGTGCGAATGACCGCGCCCATGTGCGCGCACTGGCGGCCATCGTGGGTTGCGACATCCACCCGATCAACAACCGCCGCATTCTGGAAACCCTGCGCAAGCAGTTTGGGGCCAACGAAGACGTGATCAACAACTGGTGCGCCACCTGGATCAGCGCGGGCTTTGACGCCTACGAAGCCCTGCTGGCCGCCGATACAAAGCGCGGTGCATTCAGCTTTGGCAACACGCCCACCCTGGCCGATGTCTACCTGATCCCGCAAGTGGAGAGCTCACGCCGCTTCAAGGTCGACCTGTCACGCTGGCCCCTGATCAGCGCTGTGGAAAAGGCCTGCAATGAATTGGATGCCTTCCGCAAAGCGGCCCCCGGCGTGCAACCGGATGCGGGCTGATCGTCTGCACACCCGCTGACAGCCCGCCTGACGCTGTCAGCTGGGCACAATCTGGCGCCGGATAATGGGGCACTTTGTCCTACTTAGCCGAGATCTAAAGTGTTAGAGCGCCTGGTTTACCGTTCCAAAGCCACCCACAAGCTGGGCAGC
>CANGMW010000292.1 GCA_947454695.1 Comamonadaceae bacterium
AGACGGTGCAGCACGCGAATGAGTTTGTCCACATCCGCCATGTGCAAGCCCACCGTGGGCTCGTCCAGCACGTACAGGGTATGCGGTGCTTTCTGGCCCCGGCGCGTCACATCGTCGCGCACCTTGCTGAGTTCGGTCACCAGCTTGATACGCTGCGCTTCGCCCCCCGACAAGGTGGGAGAGGGTTGCCCCAGCGTGAGGTAGCCCAGCCCCACGTCTTTGAGCAGCTGCAAGGGGTGGCTGATGTTGGGCATGGACGCGAAGAAGTCCACCGCCTCATCGACTTCCATCTGCAGCACATCGCCCACGCTCTTGCCGCGCCAGGTGATGGCCAGCGTCTCGGGGTTGAAGCGGGCACCGTGACAGGTTTCGCACAAGACTTTCACATCGGGCAAGAAGCTCATCTCGATGGTGCGCACGCCTTGGCCCTCGCAGGCGGGGCATCGGCCTTCGCCGGTGTTGAATGAAAAACGCCCTGCCGCATAGCCACGCGCCTGCGCTTCCAGGGTCTGTGCAAACAGTTTTCGAATCGTGTCCCAAAACCCGATGTAAGTGGCCGGGCAACTCCGTGGCGTTTTGCCGATCGGGGTTTGGTCCACTTCGAGCACGCGGTCAATCACCTCATAGCCGGACAAGGACGCGCACCCATGCCAAGCCATCGTCTTGCCGCGCGCCAATGCATCGCGCCCGGCTTTGGTGGACCGTTGGGTGACGGCGGTCTGCACATTGGCCAGCAACACATCGCGTGCCAGTGTGGATTTGCCGGAGCCCGACACGCCAGTGATGGCCACCAGCCGTTGCAGGGGAATATGGGCCGTGATGTTCTGCAGGTTGTGCAGCTGGGCCTGGTGCACGGTAAGCCAGTGCTGCACCGTGGGGTCGCCGGCAGGCGCCGCGCTGTAGGCGGGCACTGTCCGTCGTGCCTGCAGCGGGTGCTTCATGGCATGCAGCAAATAGCGTCCGGTCTGGGAGTTGGCGGCATCGGTCACATCTTTCACCGAGCCTTGCGCCACCAAGCTGCCACCGCGCTTGCCTGCACCGGGGCCGATGTCGATGATGTGGTCGGCATGGCGGATGGTGTCTTCATCATGTTCCACCACCACCAAGGTGTTGCCCTGGTCACTCAGGCGCTGCAAGGCACCCAGCAGGATCTGGTTGTCGCGCGCGTGCAGGCCGATGGTCGGCTCGTCCAGGACATAGCACACGCCCTGCAGATTGCTGCCCAGTTGTGCCGCCAGTCGGATACGCTGGGCTTCGCCTCCGGAGAGCGTGGGCGCACCCCGGTCCAGCGTGAGGTAACCCAGCCCCACTTGCTCTAAAAATTCCAGACGGCTTTTGATTTCAGGAATCAGGTCGCGCGCGATATCGCCTTCGCGCTGGCTCATGCGGCCCACCACGGCCAGGGTGTCGACCCAAGCCCGCACATCGCTCACGCTCAAGCGCGCGATCTCGGTGATGCCCACGCCCGCAAACGTCACCGCGCGGGCCATGGCGTTGAGGCGCGTGCCTTCGCAGGTGGTACACACCGCGTCGGCCACATCATCCAGCTCCGGCTCGGCAAAGGTTTGCTCGCGGCCTTTGTTGTCGTCGTCACGCACCGAGTCGTCCATCAGCTTGCGCTGCTCTTTGGTAAGCCTCACGCCAGTGCCCACACAGTCGGGGCACCAGCCGTGTTTGCTGTTGTAGGAGAACAGTCGGGGATCCAACTCGGCATACGAAGTGGCGCACACCGGGCAGGCCCGCTTGGTCGAAAACACCTGGAGCTGCCCGATCTTCGCGGTGGAGGTGCCCGCCAGCAGGGCGGCTTTCAGGCCGGTGAGGTCGCTCAGCACATGCAGCACGCCTTTGCCATGCTCCAGCGCGACGGTGAGGGCCGCACGCAGCTGGGCTTCCTGGCCTGGCAACACGTCCAGGCTCATCACCGGCAATTCAATCGTGTGTTCTTTGAAGCGGTCCAGCCGCGGGAAGCCGGTGGTGGGCAAAAACTCACCATCCACCCGCAAGTGGGTGTAGCCACGCGGTCGCGCCCAGTCGGCCAGTTCGGTGTAGACGCCTTTGCGGTTGAGCACCAGCGGCGCCAACAGGCCGATGTGCTGGCCTTTGAAATTTTTCATCAGCTGCGCGGCAATGCTCTCCGGCGTTTGCGGCGCCACGGCCGCGCCGTCATGCACGCAATGCTGCAAACCGAGCTTCACATAGAGCAGTCGCAGGAAATGCCAGACCTCGGTGGTGGTGCCCACTGTGCTCTTGCGTCCGCCACGTGAGAGGCGCTGCTCGATGGCCACCGTGGGGGGGATGCCGTAGACCGCATCCACCTCGGGCCGCCCGGCTGGCTGCACGATGCTGCGGGCATAGGCGTTGAGCGACTCCAGATAGCGCCGCTGCCCTTCGTTGAACAAGATATCGAAGGCCAGCGTGGACTTGCCCGAACCCGACACGCCGGTGATGACGTTGAACTTACCGCGCGGGATATTCACGCTCAGCGATTTCAGGTTGTGCTCGCGGGCGTTGATGATTTGCACCGCATCAAGCTGAACCGGACCTTGTTTGCGAGCTACTGGACGATCAGGCCGATCGGGACGAGCGGCCACCGTCCACGGCACGCCCGCATCCTGCACACCATGCAAGTCACCCATGGCCAAGGCGTATTCACGTAAGGCGCGCCCGGTGTGGGACGTGGGATGCTCACGCACCGTCTCGGGTGTGCCGGTGGCCACCACTTCACCGCCGGCGTCACCGCCTTCAGGGCCGAGGTCAATCAGCCAGTCACTGGCACGGATCACATCCAGGTTGTGCTCAATCACCAGCAGCGAGTGGCCGGCATCCAGCAAGCGTCGCAGGGCGCGCATGAGTTTGGCGATGTCATCAAAATGCAGGCCGGTGGTGGGCTCGTCAAACAGGAAGAAGGTGCCTTTGCGCGCCACCAGTTGCCGACTCGCCGATGCGGTTTTGGCCGCCTCCGCCAGAAAACCCGCCAGCTTCAAACGCTGGGCTTCACCGCCCGACAAAGTGGGCACGGGCTGGCCCAGGCGCACATAGTCCAGCCCGACCTCGACGATAGGCTGCAAGGTGCGCAGCACCTCGCGGTCGGCGGCAAACAAG
>CANGMW010000293.1 GCA_947454695.1 Comamonadaceae bacterium
GTCATCGCGGTCAAACACGGCATAGACCTTCTCGAACGCGCGACGCGGAATGTTCTTGTGGCGGTCGCCATCTTTAAACAATGCTTGGGCGTACTGCACCACCTGGATAGGTGCAGTGCCCAATTCGCTGGGTCGAACTTCCACATTGGCAGTGTGCAAGCGGAAGGCCGCACGGATCTCACGAAAGTAATTCGGCTCGGTCTTGCTGCCTTCAGAAACGATCAAGATGCGGTCGTAGCTCGCCCGCCGTCCCTGCTTGCGCTCAAGCTGGTTCTGTTGTCGCTCTTTGGGGGAGTTGTCGCGAGCCATCAGTGTTTCAGCCCCAGGGTGTGGCTGAGGAATGGTACGCCGCCATACCGTCCCATCAGGTAGCCGCGTTCCAGTGCCTCGTTCTTGCGCGGGCTGAATTCGGATAAGCTGACTAACGCCGAGGTCTGATCACGGTCTTTTTCTACGAACCACACTTGATCACGTCGGAACAAATCTGGTGCGTCCAGCAGCGACGTGTCGTGCGTCGTGAATATCAGTTGTGCGCCGCCGGTGTTGATCTCTGGGCGGTGGAACAGTCGCACGAGTTCGCGCACCAGCAAGGTGTGCAAGCTGGTGTCGAGCTCGTCGATGACCAGCGTTAGCCCTTTGCGGAGGATGTCGAGCACTGGTCCTGCAAGAAACAGCAAATTGCGCGTGCCGTTGGATTCGTCCATCAATTCAAACACGGCTTTGCCCTGTTCGGTGACGTGATGGAAGCGCAGCTTGTGTTCTTCCATTTCTTCCGAGCGCACTTCAGTTTTACCGGCCACCAAGTCAAAGTGAACGGCCTGCCCAGGGACTTTGCGTGTTTCCACATCAATGTCGGCGATGCTGATGTCGGCAGCAGAGAGGAAGTTGCAAATCTCCTTGCGGCCGTCATCCTGCTTGAGCATCTGAATGGACACCTGCGGACTGAGTTGGGCTTGCTCGTTGAAGATCACCAGGCGATTCACAAACCAGTCGAACACCGGTCGCAAGGCTTCGCTGTTGAGTTGTACGGCCATCGACAGGAAGAGGGCGTTCGGTCGGGTGGCACCTTCCCACAGGTTCTTGGGTCCTTTCAGGCCGGGACCGAAGTCGTAGACATCCTTGCCGGTCTCAGTGTCAAAGCGGCGTGTGAACCAACGCTGGGGCTTGAACGCCTTGTAAAGCAGCAGGTGCTCACTGACGATCCGCTGAGCTGTCATGGAAAAGCCATACTGGTAGCGCACACCATCGAGCAGGAACGTGACTTCGAACTCGCTGGGTTGACTGGCGGAATCGACATCGAGTCGGAAGGGCTGAACTGCGAAGGTCTGGCCCGGCTGGATCGCCGTCGCGGACTCGGTCACCACGCCGCGCATGTACTGCAGGGCTTTAATGAGATTGGACTTGCCGCTCGCGTTGGCACCATAGACCACAGCACTGCGCACCAGGGTGGGTGCGGCACTGATGCCGGTGGCTTGGGTGTGGGTGTCCTGCAGGGTCTTGTCCTTGGACGCAACAAGACTAAGCACCTGCTCGTCGCGCAGACTGCGGAAGTTCTTGACGCGGAACTCGACCAGCATTGCATTCACCTCGTTTTTCTAAAATAGATTCGTATTATGACTCAAAAATGCAAAAAACAAAGATATTTTTGAATTCCGGGGTGGTTTGAGTGATCTGGGTTGGCATCGCAGGCCTGCCGGGTGTCAAGTCCCCGTTTGAACTTCGCTGGAGCCTTGACGTGGCACCCAGCTGCGGTTCGGCCAAATCGTCGAATCCGCGCCCTAAAGACCCGTGCGTTACTATCTGGTTCTGAAAGCGGACGCGGGTTCGGTTCCGTGTTCCGCCACCATATCGCCATCCAATGGCGTCCGATAGACATGTCGGACGCCATTTTTGTTTATTGAAATCCATAGGCCACGTAATTTTCCGGGGCTAGGCCAGCCCTGTCTTGCCAATTCCAGACGATGGACGGTGTGTATGTTGGGGTGCGAGGCCAAATTTAGTGTAACAATCCGTTCCTGTGCCCCGAATTGATTGCAGAAGGCTTGCACGCGCACCGACAAGGCGTGCCGTAAAACCATCTGCCCAGCGGGAAAACATTCATTCACATCGCTGATGCGGCCAGCTTGTACTTGCAGGTCGATGGGTGCTCGTACTCGCGATGCGAAAGAGCAGATTTCAAAGTCTGCGTCTTCATTAACTAACCGGAGAATTCAACATGAAGAACTCACTTCAAAAAATCGGACTGATCCTTGCCCTGGCGTCGGCAGGCACGGTGGCCATGGCCACCAGCGCTGACAAAAACGGTTACTGGCTCGACAGCAACAAAGAGATTGTGCGCAGCGGAACTGGCCTGTGCTGGCACACGGGTTCTTGGACCCCGGCTGATGCAATCGATGGATGCGATGGCGTGGTCGTCAAGGCCAAGGATGTCCCCGTCACCCAACCCGCAGAGGCCACCGTCACGCCTACGGCGAAATCAGCAGCACCTATCGTTGTCGCGCCTAAGGCCCAGCAAATCACTTTTGCCGCAGATGCATTTTTTGACTTCGACAAGGCCGTGCTCAAGCCTGAGGGCAAAGCCAAGCTGGAAGATCTGGTGTCCAAACTGCAGGGTGCTGATGTCAAGATCCTCATCACCGGGCATACCGACGCCACAGGCCCTGACGCTTACAACATGAAGCTCTCATTGCGCCGTGCCGAGGCCTGCAAGGATTTCTTGATTTCCAAAGGCATTTCGGCCACACGCGTGACGACCGAAGGTAAAGCGGGTCATGCCCCAGTCGCGGACAACCGCACTCGGGAAGGTCGCGCAAAAAACCGTCGTGTGGAGTTCGAGGTCACCGGGACCCGCGCTGCGAAGTAAAGCATGAGGGCCTGCTTGCGAAGCTTTTGGGGCGACTCAAGGGCTTGCCTGCCAGCAGTGCCCTTATTGGTACGCTCCGGTGGTTGCAGGCACACGCCGCTTGAGAGGAATGCCAAGATTGGGTAGGCTTGCGTCAACAACGAACGTGCCGCCCAACGAGGCTGACTCTCAAAAATCCGCTCATGACTTGCGCCATTGCATGAATGATTCGTCATCCATGAACCAACAAATCCGAAAC
>CANGMW010000294.1 GCA_947454695.1 Comamonadaceae bacterium
ATGGTGAGGGCCGGTCCAGGCGCTGTCCATGCGTGTGCGCCGCCTGTGCGGCAGCCAGCCCGCTGCGCACCGCGCCTTCTAGCGTGGCGGGGTAAGGGCCGTCAATGTAGTCACCGCAGGCCACCAGCCCTGGCGCCAACACTGAGCCGGGGCGGCGCAGGCCCGGTGTGCAGGCAAAGGTGGCGCGTTTTTCCACCACGGTTTGCACGACCTGCATGTTGAGCCCGAGCAGGGCTTGGGCCTGCTGCATCACCAGGGCTTGCAATTGCTCACGCTCGCCTTGGCTGGCGCTGATGACCCAAGCCATCAGTCCTTGGGGGCCGCCGAGCTGGCCGCGGTCAAATACAAACTGTGCGGGTGATGCGGCGTCGCTGGGCAGCGCCAACATGGGCTGGTTCAGACGGGCTTTCGGGTGATAGCTGTACACCGTGGTGATGGCCTCAAAGGACAAGACCTGTGCCGCTTGCGCCCAGGTTTGGAGCTGAGCTTGCCAAGCGGCTGGAACAGACGCAGCCGCATCGCGCACCAGTTGTGCTGCCACCGTGGACGGCGTGGCCAGCACGACAGCATCAAACACACGGCCCCCGGCCTGGCCACTGGCTCGAACGGTCCATTGATCGCCGTGTGTCTGCACTGCTTCAACACGAGCGCCCAGTTCCACGGAACTGCCGTGCGATTGCAGCCACTGCGCTGCGGCTTGCGGCATGAGTGCGCTCAAGTCGATGCGCGGCAGCAGCAAATCAGCGCTGCCGCGTGGCCCCATCAGGGCATCTTTCATCACGCGTAAAAACACCTGAGCGCTGGCCAGGTGGGCGGGCGTGTTGAGGGCGGACACGCACAAAGGGTCAATCAGCGTTTGGCGCAGGCGGGGGCTCAAGGTGTGGCACAAGGCATCCACCGTGAGGTGTGCCTCGCAGCGAAAGCCCTGGCGCTGCCACCGGGCCGCAGCGGCGAACAAGCCCAACTTGTCGCGCCAGCTCCAGCCTCGGGCTGAAACTAGGCCTGCCAACACATTCCAGGGGCGCGGCCAGTCGGGCAGACGCAGACCGCTGCCATCGACTTGTTGCAATTGCAAAGGCAGACGCATGAGCGCGTCTTGCGGGTTCACGCCCACCGTGCGCATCAAGGCCAAGGTCTCAAGGTAGGCGCCAATCAGGATGTGCTGGCCGTTGTCCAACAGGACTGGGGTGCCGTCTTGTAAATCTGCAGGGACAACGCGGGCCCGCCCGCCCAGCGTGCGCGTGGCTTCCAACACGGTGACACGGTGGCCCGCTTGGGAGGCTTGCACCGCTGCGGCCAAGCCCGCCCACCCAGCACCGACAACGGCAATGTCCATGGGTTTAAAACCTCAAAGCCGACCCAAGGCCTGCACCCGCCAGGCCAGCCACAACTTGCGCAAAGGCGTGAGCCGGATGCGCTGGTGCAGCACCTGGAAGTTGTCCCGTTCGATCTCGCGCAGCAAGGTTCGGTAGATGCTGGCCATCATGAGACCGGGTTTTTGCGCCCGGCGGTCCACCGCTGGCAAGAGGGCCAGCGCTTCGTCGTAAAGGACGTGGGCGCGTTGGGCCTGAAACTTCATGAGCGCGGTGAAGCGCTCAGAGTACTGGCGCTGCAAGATCTCATGCGCTTTCACATCGAACTGCTGCAACTCGCTCATAGGCAGGTAAATGCGGCCCCGCAGGGCGTCTTCGCCCACATCACGAATGATGTTGGTGAGTTGAAACGCCAGGCCCAGTTGGTGGGCGTAGGCGATGGTCTGCGCCTGGGATTGTCCAAAAATCTGGGCCGCCACTTCGCCCACCACACCGGCCACCAGGTGGCAGTAGCGTTGCAAGCCTGGGAAATCGAGGTAGCGGGTTTGTGCCAGATCCATCTGACAGCCTTCAATCACGGCCAGCAAGTGTCGCGCCTCAATGCCGTAATCAGCCGCCAGGGGCATCAGGGCCTGCATCACCGGGTGGCTGGCTTGTCCCGCGTAGGCGCGGGTCACCTCGTTTTGCCACCAGGCCAGTTTGGTTTGTGCCACGCCGGGGTCGGACACCTCGTCGACCACGTCATCGACTTCACGGCAAAACGCATAGAAGGCCGTGATGGCTGCCCGGCGGGCGGTGGGCAAAAACAAAAAGGCGTAATAAAAGCTGCTGCCGGAGGCGGCGGCTTTTTCTTGAACATATTGCGCGGGCGTCATGGGGGGATTGTCACACCTTGTGGGCCGTGCAGATCACATCCACACACTGCGCCAAAGCAGCAGGGGGGCATCGCGCTTGTACAGGGTGGGGCGGGTCTCTAAGGTGGTGTAGTGGCGTGTTTGTATTTTGTCCAGAATGCGCAAACCCCCTTGAACCACCAGGCGTAACTCCCACCCGGCACGCCCGGGCAGGCGGTGCACCAGCGCAGCGCCGTCGAGCATCAGCGTGCGTGCGAGGGCGACTTGGCCGGCGATCAGCGCGGCTACGGCGGGGGTGGTCTGTCCGTGTTGCAGGTCGTGCAAGGTCACGCCGTGCTGTTGGCAAGCGTCCAGTGGCACGTAGTGGCGCCCGCGGGGAATGTCCACGCTCAGGTCTTGCCAGAAGTTGATGAGTTGTAAGGCGGTGCAAATCTGGTCGCTCATACGCAGCGAGTCGGCATCATGCACCCCATACAAATGCAGCAGCAGTCGCCCCACCGGATTGGCCGAGCGGCGGCAGTAGTCCAGCAACGCGGCTTGGTTGGCGTAGCCGCTGCCCTCGGCGGTTTTGCGCACATCCTGCTCAAACGCATCGAGCAGGTCGATCAGCAGTGCCTGAGGCAACAGGAATTTTTGGATGACTTGCTGCAAAGGTGTAAATACGTGGGGCCAGCGCTGGCTGGGCGCAGCCTTTGGTGACATGCAAGCCGACAGATCGGCGCGGTAGGCCGCCAGTTCTTCCAAGCGTTGCTGTGCCGACGCGTCGCCTTCATCGGCCAGATCGTCAGCCGTGCGTGCAAAGTGGTACAGGGCCAGCACGGCCGGTCGCAGCGGCGCCGGACAAAGCCAGGACGCGACGGGAAAATTTTCGTAATGCTGGGTGCCGGACATGGGAAGTTGGGGTGGAAAAACGCATCGTTTCCC
>CANGMW010000295.1 GCA_947454695.1 Comamonadaceae bacterium
CATGCTACGGCGAGCTGAATTTTTTTGCTTGATATTTAGCAAACTCTGCGCATCCGCAGGCGACTTTTTTGCCCCGGCGGGCTGCACTGACTCAGGCAGCCGAGGCCAGCATCGCCTGCGGTGTGAGCAGCCGCTCCATCAGTTCGCGCACGCTGCGGATTTGTTCGCCAAAGGGCAGGGCGCCCACGCCGCGGAAAAACAGGCCTTTTTTCACATCGCCGCGCAAGGCGGCGGCCAGTTGGTTGTCGATGCAGAACTGGCCCCAGCCTGGCAGGCCATCGCGCAGGCCGCACTGGGCAAGGCAGTCAAAACTCTTGGTACAGCGCGACTTGCTGTGCGCCACGGCTTGCAAACGGCTCTCGATCTTGAGGTAAGCACGCAGCCAAGGCGTGGCCACCGCGCGCGCAGGCAGGCCGGCCACGCTGGTGAACTCCATCATCTCGTCTTCGCGCGCCTCGGCCAGCACACGTTTGAACTCGGGGTGTGCATCGCCTTCTTCGGTCACGGCAAAGGGCGTGCCCAGCTGCACACCGGCTGCGCCTAGCGCTTGCAGGCGGGCAATGTCTTCAAAGCTGCGGATGCCGCCGGCGGCGATGAGGGGGATGTCTTTCTCGATACCCGCCGACCGCAAAAACGCGAGCGACTGCGGAATGACGTTCTCAAAATCAAAACGCGGGTCGTTCAGGTCGGCAATTTTGGCTGCACCCAGGTGGCCGCCGGCCAAGCGCGGGTGCTCAATCACGATGGCATCGGGCAGGCGTTTTTTGCGTTCCCACTTCTTGATGATCAGTTGTACGCCGCGCGCATCTGACAAGATGGGAATGAGCGCTGTGTTGGGATGGTCTTGCGCCAGATCGGGCAGGTCCAGCGGCAGGCCCGCACCCACCACCACCGCGTCGATGCCGTTTTCTAAAGCACAGGTCACGGAATGCGCGTACTCGCTCACCGCACGCATCACATTGATGGCCAAGAGGCCGCGGCCCTGGGCAATCACCCGCGCGGCTTTGATCTCGCGGGCCAGTGCTTCCAGATTGGCCGCGTCAATCAAGGCCTTGCTGTCGTCGCCCGCGCTCAGGTGGCCGGTGCGCTCCATCAGGTCGGCATGGTGACGCCGCAGGTCCACCGATGAGAGCGTGCCCACACCGCCAAGCTGCGCCACATGCCCGGCCAGCCGGTGGGCCGACACGCCCACGCCCATGCCGCCTTGCACGATGGGTAGAACTTCTTTGCCCGCCAGCTTCAAGGGGCGCAGCGCGCTGCGTTCCAGCCAGGCGGCACATTCGGGAGCAACAAAGGGCAGTGACAGCGACATGAGACGTACCTCAAAGAGCCGCCTCTGGTGTGGGCAGCGAATGGGGCGAGCTTAAAGAGGAAGCACTGGCCGTGGTTTGAGGTGAGTCAAGGTTTGCGCTTGCCAAGTCACAAACTGACACGGCGCTCTAAAAGCCATGCGCCGCCTTGGGCGCGGTCAGGCGAGTTCGCTTGATGTAGATCATGGTTTGCAACGGGCATCGGCCTAGACTGAATGCATCCACCTGAAGTCCCGTGGTTGATATCTGTCAATTTAATTAGCCCCAAGGAGCTTGCCATGTTCAAACATATTCTCTTGCCCACCGATGGTTCCGAAACCGCCCTGCGCGCAGTCACGCGCGGCGTGGAGTTGGCGGCGCTGTTGGGCGCGCAAGTCACGGTCATGACGGCGCTGGAACACTTCCCCTCCGGCATCATGGGCAGCGGCTACCGCCCCAGCGACGACGCAGCCCAAACCTTCGGGCTCAAGATTGCGCAGGAGCGACTGGACCAAGCCGTGGAAGTGGCGCGCTTGGCCGGCGTGAAGCACCAGCAACTGCTGGTGCGCGACAAACAGGTCTATATGGCCATCGTGGACACCGCCAAAAGTTCAGGCGTAGACCTCATCGTGATGGGCACCCACGGCATGGGCCTGATCGAGCGCCTGCTGGTGGGCAGCCAGACACAACGGGTGCTCGCGCATACGAGCATTCCGGTGTTGACGATGCATTGAAAACACCTCGGCAAACGTCATGCAGACGTTGGGGCAGCTGAACCAACACTTCGGACGCGGCACCGTTAAAGTGTCCACGAGGCCGAATTTACCAACCCGAATGACTGCAGCACTGGGCAGCTACTCAGGCACTGAAAGCTTGTCTGCAACTATCCCATGTGCACAAGCCGTGTGTCATGTTCACATGTGATGCACGCCAGATTGCGTACACTCCCACGCATGAACAAGCTCCCCAACTGCCCCAATTGCAATTCCGAATTCACCTACGAAGATGGTCCGCAATACATCTGTCCCGAATGCGGGCATGAATGGACCAAAGACCAGACACCCGCCGAGGCGTCTGAGACCCACGCCGAAGTACGCGATGCGGTTGGCAACATCCTGCACGATGGCGACACCGTCACCTTGATCAAGGACCTGAAACTTAAAGGCTCTTCACTGGTCATCAAAGTCGGCACCAAGGTCAAGAACATTCGCCTGACCGAGGGTGACCATGACATCGACTGCAAGATCGACGGCATCGGCGCGATGCAGCTCAAATCAGAGTTCGTGAAAAAGGTTTGACCAGAGAAGCACCAGCAACTGCTGGTGCGGGATAAACAGGTCTACATAGCCATCGCAGATACAGCCAAAAGCTCAGGCGTGGACCCCATCGTGATGGGCACCCACGGCATGGGCCTGATCGAGCGCCTGCTGGTGGGCAGCCAGACACAACGCGTGTTGGTGCATACGAGCATTGCGGTGTTGACGATGCGTTGAGTTGGGGGTGGCATGGCTCAGCCCATGGGGCCCGGCTACCGCTACAAAAAAGCCGGCATCGTGCTGAGCGACATCAGCCCGCTGACGCACCAGCAAGGCGATTGGCTGGAGACCACTAACGCCGCCACCCCCGGCAAACTCATGCAGACACTGGACCAGCTGAACCAACGCTACGGGCGCGGCACCGTCAAAGTGTCCACACAAGGCGCGTACACCGGCTGGCAAATGCGCCAAGAGCGCAAGTCACCCAACTACACGACCGATTGG
>CANGMW010000296.1 GCA_947454695.1 Comamonadaceae bacterium
AGCAGCTTTGATGTCTTCAACGGATATCACGACTGCGGGGTATTGCGCAGGACCGTCCGGGCGCGTTGCGTACATGCCGCCGTTGATCGCACCAGCAGCAGCTTTCACTTTGGAGCCGGAAGCTTTCGCGTTGGCATCTGCGGTTTGCAGGCGAACGTAGTTGCCTTTATCGGGTCCCAGCATTTCAGGCTTCCACCCAAATGCTGCCTCATAAAACTTAGCAGCACGTTCATGGTTACGGTAGGGCATTTCAAAGAAAACAACGGGATTCATCATGGTGGGCCTTTCAATCCGGCAAGGAGTGTAAAAATTCAAAAGCCACATTCTACTGGCTCAGCGCCTGGCCGACTCAACGACTCGAATGCCCCCGCCGATAAGCGCTCTATCGGGTTATTTGAGCCAAGCAAATCGCCCTATTTCGCCAAAGCCTTGAGCGCCAACTTAATGCCCTCGCTCACCCCCACGTCAGCGGGCAAGGCTTTGAGGGATGCGGCGGCTTCTTTGTCGCTGTAGCCCAGCGAAATCAGCGCTTGCAGGATGTCGCCCTGCGCATCGTTGACCGGCGCGCCTGCTGGCCCCAAGTCCGCGCCCAATTTGCCTTTGAGCTCCAACAGTAAACGTTCGGCGGTTTTTTTGCCGATGCCGGGCACTTTGACGAGCCGCCCGCCTTCTTGCAATGTCACCGCCTGCGCTAACTCCGTCACGCTCATGCCCGAGAGCACCGACAAGGCGGTGCGCGGCCCCACACCGGAGATTTTGATCAGCTGACGAAACGCCTCGCGTTCGGCAGCCGTGCCAAAGCCGAACAAAATCTGGGCGTCTTCACGCACCACAAAATGGGTGAGCAGGCTCACCTGCTCGCCCAGACCTGGCAGGTTGTAGAAGCTGCTCATGGGCACCTGAACTTCGTAGCCCACGCCATGGCAATCGATCATCACCTGAGGTGGATTTTTTTCGCTGAGCGTGCCGGTGAGCTTACCAATCATGGGGTTCCTGCCAAGTGTCTATCATTGGGGATTGAACTGGGATTATCAACTTGATTCTGCGCCACCTCTTCTCCCCCCCGAACAACACCCGCCTGGCCCACTTGTGCGGCCCCATGGATGAGCACCTGCGCACGATCGAGCAGGCACTGCAAGTCAAGATCGCCCATCGGCATGAACAGTTCAAAGTGGATGGCCACAAACTCAAAGCCAAGCGGGCCATGGAAGTGTTGCAAGCCTTGTACGAGATGGCGGCCCGCCCGATCGAGAAGGCCACCGTGCAGCTGATGCTCGCCGGCGACACGCCGCTGGGAGCGAGCGACAACGGCTTGTTGCTGACCAAGCGTGCCGATCTTCGGGCGCGCACCGTCAACCAGGCCACGTACCTGGACAGCATTGCCAGCCATGACATCACGATGGGTATTGGCCCGGCCGGCACCGGCAAAACTTACCTGGCCGTGGCCAGTGCGGTCGATGCGCTGGAGCGCAGCGCGGTGCAGCGCATTGTGCTGACCCGACCGGCGGTGGAAGCGGGCGAGCGGCTGGGTTTTTTGCCGGGCGATCTGACGCAAAAAATCGACCCTTACCTGCGCCCCTTGTACGACGCGCTGTACGACCTGATGGGTTTTGAGAAAGTCAGCAAGGCGTTTGAGCGCAACGCGCTGGAAATCGCGCCGCTGGCCTTCATGCGCGGACGCACACTCAACAACGCCTTTGTAATTTTGGATGAGGCGCAAAACACCACGCCCGAGCAGATGAAGATGTTCCTCACCCGCATCGGCTTTGGCTCCAAGGCCGTGGTCACGGGCGACGTGAGCCAGGTGGATTTGCCCAAACACCAGCTGAGCGGGCTGATCGATGCCGAACGCGTGCTGCGCCGGGTGGAGGGCATTGCGATGTGCCACTTCACCAGCGCCGATGTGGTGCGCCACCCGCTGGTCGCGCGCATTGTGGACGCCTACGATGCCCCGGCGCGCAGCCGCACCAGCACCAAACCATGAATACCCTCGCACTCGCCATTCAATTCGGCCCCTCAGGCGGACTGGCCGCACACCGTCAGATTTTGAAGCCAGCCAAGGTGGCCCGTTGGCTGCGCATGGCACTGCAACGGGATGCGGAAATCACCGTGCGCATTGTGGACGCGCGCGAGGGTCGCAGCCTGAACCTGAGCTACCGCAACAAAGACTACGCCACCAATGTGCTGACCTTTGACTACGCGCATGAGCCGCAGGTTCTGGCCGATCTGGTGCTGTGTGCGCCGGTAGTGGAACGCGAAGCCCGCGAGCAGGGCAAGACGCTGGAGGAGCATTACGCGCATTTGCTGGTGCATGGCGTTTTGCATGCGCAAGGCTGCGAACACGAAACCAACGAGCGCGACGCCTTGGAGATGGAAACCCTGGAAGTGCTGCTGATGGGCGCCTTGGGCTTTGCCAACCCCTACAACTGAGGGCTGGCGCGCTGTTTACTCAAAGCGGGTTTGCAAAATAAACCCCAAATGCGGCGAAGGCGCGGTGATGATGATGTTCTGCCCGCCTGGGATTTGCACCACATAGCCGTCAAACACCCGGGCTGCACCACTACGCAAATTGCCGTAGACCTTGACGGTTTGCCCGCTGCTCAGCAAGCCCTGCTTGTCCTTGGGCACCGCCGCCGCCACCGCAATCGCACCGGAGGCATCGGTCAGGACAAAACCTTGGGTATCCAGCGCCGACAGCTGTCCTTGGATCAGGGTTACCGGCGGCAGGGCCAAACGACTCACCGGCGTGGGGCTGGCACAAGCGGTGAGCAAAGCCAGCGCGCTCATCCCCATAGCGAGACGGGTGCGGGTTCTCAGTCTTTTGAAATATGGGTTCGTGACCATCTTGCGCCTCCAGGACATGCTCTGTCCTGATTGTGCGCTTGTCAGCGTACCACCAGGGGAATAGTGACTGGCCCATCGTTGACCAGATGCACCTGCATGTCCGCGCCAAATTGACCAGTCTGCACGATCGGGTGCGCCGCCTGGGCGAGCAAGACAAAGTGGTCGTACAGGCGCCGTGCTTCAT